>CAZPDU010000237.1:0-7872 GCA_964585405.1 uncultured Thermodesulfobacteriaceae bacterium
GCTTGATTCCCAGTTTTGCAACAAAGCCGTCAACAATAGAGATGCCCAGTACAATATGCCCAAGGAGCCTGCCCTTGTCGGAATAGTCTATCGGAGGGCGGGAAAAGGTGAACTCTTCTATTTTCCCGATATCGTGAATCAGGGCCGCCGACACCAGCAAGTCCCGGTCAAGTTGGGGATACAGCTTACAGACGCAATCCGCCAGCCTCGTCACTGATACGCTGTGCTCCAGCAATCCGCCGATATAGGCATGGTGCATCTTCTTTGCCGCTGGTGCCAACCTGAACGCCTCGCTTATTTTCCGGTCCATGAAAACACCATTTAACAAGGACGCGAAATCATTGCATCTGATTCCTTTGATATACTTTCTGAATTCCGACCAGAGTTCGTCTCTGTCGGCCGGGGAAACAGGGAGAAAGAGACCTGGATCTATACCTTTATCCCCTACTGATTCCAGACTACTAATCTTTAACTGGATGATGTCCCTGAACTTCTGGGCCTCTCCCCTGATCCTTACGTAATCTCCTCGATCAAATAACGTATCAAGCTGTTTTGCCCCTTCCCAGATCCGGCTTTCAATCTCCCCGGTCCGATCAGTGAGGGTGATGGCCAGATAGGGTTCTCCATTTCTGGTCTCAAGCAATCGTTTGGAAGCGACACAAAAAAGCCCTTCCACAGAGGCAGAAGGCTGGATTTCAGATATAAAAATTCCCTTTTCCAAAACAATTCCCTAACCTGTATTTTCTGCTTGTCTCCTGTATCCATGGCAAACCGGATATCTGCGGCCATAACCAAAGGCCCTGGTAGTAACCCTGGGGCCCATGGGGATCTGTTGACGCTTATACTCGCTGCGGTCAATCATTTGTATTATTCTGTACACGGTATCCGAATTAAAACCCTCTGCGATTATCCGGTCAGGCGGGGTGTTCTGCTCCAGGTATTTTTCAAGTATTGCATCCATAATGTCATATGGTGGAAGATAATCCTGGTCCTTTTGTCCTGGTCTCAGTTCTGCCGAAGGGGCCTTTGTCAGCACTCGCCTGGGAATTATCTCCTTTTCCGAATTGAGATATACAGCTACTTTATAGACCATGGTCTTAGGCAAATCAGAGATAAGGGCAAATCCCCCGCTCAGATCTCCATAGAGCGTGCAATATCCGACTGCAAGCTCCGATTTGTTGCCCGTAGAGAGAACCAGATGCCCTAACTTGTTTGATATGGCCATGAGCAGGTTACCCCTGATCCTGGCCTGTATGTTCTCTTCCGTAACATCCCGCTCTTTTCCTTTAAAAAACGGTCCAAGGGTCTTAAGATATGAATCAAATATACCTGATATAGGTATAACAATAGTCTGTATCCCGAGTTTTCGGGCCAGGGCCTCTGCGTCCTCAATACTTGCCTCTGATGTATAAGGAGAAGGCATTATGACTCCCAGAACATTTGCAGGGCCGATGGCCTGTGCAGCTACCACAGCGGTTACAGAAGAATCTATACCGCCGCTCAGGCCCAGAATGACCTTGCTGAAACCGCATCTGCCTGTATAGTCTTTCAGACCCAGTCTGAGGGCCTTGACCACAGCCTCTTCTCTGGAGGACGAGACCTTGTGCTTTTCCCCCTGTCCGGTGTCTGTATCTACTGTGACCAGATCCTCGGCAAAGTCCTTTGTTTGAGCTATGATTTTTCCAGTAAGATCAACGGCCATACTGCCGCCATCAAATATCAAACAATCCTGCCCGCCGACTGCGTTAATATATAAAAACAGACTGTGATATTTGGCGGCAAGCCGGCTCAGTATACGATAACGAGAGGCGGCTTTTTCTACATCAAATGGAGACGAATTTATGGTAATGAAGACATCAGCCCCCTTTTCTGCAAGCTCAGCCACAGGGTTCACGGAGTAATGGCGTTCGGAGAATACATCGCTGTCATTCCAGATATCCTCACATATGGTAATACCAAGAGAGAGCCCCTTAAGATTTACCGGCTCACATTCGGTCCCCGGCTCAAAATACCTGGCCTCATCAAAGATATCGTAGCTGGGAAGAAGCCTCTTGTGCACCCTGGCCAGGACCTTTCCGTCTTCAAACAGGACGGCTGTATTGTATATGGGTTTTCCGCCCCCCTTTGTATTCAGTGAAACGCAGCCATACAGGACGGCAATCCCCTTTACCTCTGATATCAGACGATCCGTGGCCCTCAGGTTTTCCTGTATAAATTCTCTGCGTTCCAGCAAATCCAGCGGTGGATAACCAGATATTGCGAGCTCCGGGAATATGACCAGCTCGCACCCTTTATCTCTGGCCTTTAAGGCAAGTCCGGCCATCTGAACGACATTGTTCTGAAACGCACCTACTGTAGGATTATATTGTGCCAGACCTATCTTCACATCGATCACTGACTTATATCATTAAACAAGCCGAACACTCGATATCTACATCCCCTTGTGGCACTCTTCCACAACTTCCTGCAGCTCTTCATTCAGCTCCGGAGGAAGACCGTTAATCCTCACGTCCAGAAATCCTCGGACTATAGTAGATGTCGCTTCTTCTTCATCCAGGCCTCGGGCCATAAGATATTCAATTTCCTCTTGGGCGATTCTCCCTACAGCTGCTTCATGGGACATATCTACCCCCGCCACATGGGCCTCCAGCTCCGGTATGGCATGAATTACGCCGTGTTCTGCCAATATCAGCCCCTGGCATTCAAGGTGTGCCTTGATATCAGGGGCAAGGCCGATAAGGTGTCCCCGGGCCACTACGCGTCCTCCGGTAGATATGGTCCGGGATACCACCTCGGACCTGGTTCCAGGGGCCTCAAGTATGACCTCGGCGCCGATGTCTATATCTGAGCCATCAGGGGCCACGATGACTGAATTAAAGCGGGCCACGGCATTCGGACCTGTCAACGTGGCTCTGGGGAGGGTCTGGACAGACTTTACCCCCTTAAGGGAAATATAATTAGAGAGAAAGACGCCTTCCTCTTCTACCCTGATACCCGTACGGGGCCTTACGTATACATTTTCACCCCAGTTGTGGATCATGGTGAACGTCAGTTTGGCCCCCTTCTTTACATAAAATTCAGATATGCCTATGTGCAGTCCGGATCTCAGATGGGGATGGGTGGAACAACCAGTGATGATATTTAATTCAGAACCTTCTTCCGCTATAACTATGTTGTGAACGCGCTGGGCCAAATTTTCATCCCGAATATAAAGACAGGTCTGCAGTGGATAGATTACCTTCTCACCGGGAAGGGCCCGAATGAAATATCCGTTATCGAGTTCCTGATCAGCTTCTCGAGTAAAAGAATCTTTTTCTGCCGATATAAGCTTCCACCAATATTCCTTGAGGCCATCGTATTTTTTAAGGGCCGCTGTAACAGGCAGCAGCTCTATGCCCGATGACTCACAATCACACCTCTGTACAGTGTGATTTGTCTGAACAAATGTCCCTGTTCTATTAGGATTGGTGAGGTCGATTCCGGTCTGCTTGAGTCTTTCAAGCTCCTCTTCTTCAAATTCCCCTGTATCTTTTGGCCCCTTTGACGCAGAAGCAGGACTGAAGGTCTTCAGCAGTTCTTCATCACTAAAGTTCTTATTACCAGTATGGTTTTCCGAATATCTCATATTTTAAGGCTTTGTTCGAATAGACGGCATTTAGCGCATTCCTCATATCCATAATTTTTTATTCTCTCAAATATGTCCAGAGGATTTCCATGGCAGTATATCTGCCCGTTCAGCATGACGTGACCCCTGTCGGCATTTACGTAGTTTAGTATAAGTCCCGTATGAGTGATTATGAGACCGGACTTTCGGCGCTTTGCGGGTATATCTTTTTGTAACAGCTTGCGGATCATCTGACATATTACATCCAGATTCTCGACATCCACACCGGATTCCGGCTCATCAAGAAGCAGCAGATCGGGACTCTGGGCCAGAAGCTGAAGCAGTTCAGATTTTTTTATCTCACCACCGGAAAAACCGAGATTCACTTGCCTTTCCAGAAAATCCTCAAAATTATAAGCAAGTGCCAACCGGCTGCCAATATCTGTTTCCTTGCTGTACAGGGCCAGCAAGTTCTTGAGCTGTACACCTCTGAGGGTCGGAGGGCGCTGAAAGGCCACTCCAAGTCCTCGCCGAGCCCTCTCATTTATGGGCATATACGTGATATCCTCTCCTTTGAAGAGTATATGACCGTGCTTGACTCTATAACCGGAAAAACCCATTAAGGTCATGAGCAAGGTTGTTTTCCCCGAACCGTTTTTACCAAACAGGCAGTGCGTCTCACCTGTTCCTATTTTGAGATTGATCCCCTTGAGGATATCGCGGCCCTGCACTTCTACCCAGAGATCTTCTATCTTCAGCATGAAACGCCTGCTCTCCTAAATCTAATTTGCATGGATTCCCTTGAATCAGGCATCAGAGTCAACAGAAAGAATGTAAGAGACATGACTCGAATTTACAAGAAGCCCTGCACGATAATTCATAATTGACCAGCCAACGGCTGGAAATGTCATGCTCAACCAAAGCGGGAGGAGCCACAACTCGATGTGCTGCTGGTACTGCAGGAAACCGGGCCTGCTGAAACAGAGCTGAAGCTCGACAGCATCTTCCTGACGTCATGGGATCCGCATGCAGGGCACCTGATTCCCTCTTTATCTCTGGATGAAAGCACGAAACTTTCAAAAATCTTGTTGCACTTTTCACATTTATATTCATAAATTGGCATATAAAATTTGACCTCCGTTCTTTTTAACTCTCGATACTGGCAAACAATCAGAATGTAAGTTAATTTACAAAAATCGGTTGTCAAGCAGGTCTACAGATAGAGACAATTGTTCACTACCTGTTGAGGATTTAAAGGTCTGGATAAAGGAGATTAGTTTTGGACAATAAGGATCAACTTCTGGAGGTTTTGTCACCTGAGACTATCAACAAGCGCGTATGTGAACTGGGAAAGCAAATTTCCAAGGACTACCATGGGCGTCCCCTGGTGCTGATCGGAATCCTCAACGGGGCCTTTATCTTCATGGCGGATCTTATCAGAAATATACGAAATCCACTGCGAATCGATTTTGTTCGGCTGGCCAGTTACGGTTCACAGGCAGAATCATCGGGCAGAATAAGTATTACCAAGGACATAGAGCTTGATATTAAGGACAGGGATGTCCTGGTAGTGGAAGATATAGTAGATACCGGTTACACGCTCAAATATCTGAAAGAGGTATTGAAGTTACACAACCCGGCTTCGGTCAGGATCTGTTGTCTTATCGATAAAAAAGAGCGGAGAAAAGTAGCGGTGGAAGTGGATTACGTTGGGTTCGATATTCCTGGTGGGTTTCTGGTGGGCTATGGACTGGATTTCAATGAGAATTACCGCAGTTTACCCGGGGTTTACCATCTCAATCCTGTTTATGAGCCAGAGGGATTCGTCCCGTCAGAGAGGTGAACGGGCATTTTGTGGAAATACGGTCTGGTTTCATAAAAAATATTTTGCAGTAAAAGATCATTTATCTTGTTTGCCTATTCGAAATTTTGAATCTTTAAAAATATTTATGAGTTTGGTTAAAAAACAGGCCCCGGCAAGACGAAAATATCTATCCGGGACCTTTTTAATTGAACAAATTAAAATTCTATGGCTATCTGACTGAAAAACAGGTCCCGTGAATCTCTGTCTTCAACATCAGATTTATCGTATTCGTCATAGAGATAGCCAAGAGAAAGTATCGTATTGTCAAAAATTTCCTGATTGAAGTTTATGCCATAACGATCTCTTGGAAATCCGAAGTAGTAGCAATCATTGGACCCTGCATACTTAAGGGCGATTTCCAGATTTCGCCACCAGTTGTAATTATAGCCAACCTCAACATTCCACACTTCCATGTTTTCCACTTTTTCCACGTCAGAGACATCGAAGGATCTCTCGATACATAACTCCGCATTATCAGAGGCCGCCATATACTCAACGTCAAAAAACAGACCTTTATATCCAACATGGAAATAGGCAGCAGCACCTCCAACATAATCAGCAATGTCCGCTCCGAGGCCGTCTAGTGCATCTGCCAGCCCGTCGGACTCAAATACGTTGGAGATATATGATCCTCCGACCAGAAAATCTAAACCCTTATCCTCGTCTTCAAAGGCATAGTTGGCATCGAGACCGTAACTTTCAACAACATTATCACCATCACTGCCGGCTTCTTCCACATCACCGTTAAAGATATAACCTGAAACAGCAAAACCTTTATATTCGACTCCTATTAATACGGCCTTCTCTGATGTCTCACCCATGGTGAGAGTCATAGGTACATCAATAAGGGGGTCATCAGGGAAATGCTCCAGGAGTGCACCATAAGGCACATACATCTTGCCGCCCCTGAAAAAGAAGGGAAATTTTTCCGTATTCCCAAGGGTTATAAATGCCTCATCAATGTCCACACTTGTTTCCTCCCCAAAGGTGGCATCTTCATACAGCAGCACCATTTCCCCATTTACCCAGTCATTGACTTCTGCGGCAATTCCAAGTTGAGCGGTAGTCAGGCAAATGTCGCTGTCCTGTTCATGGCCCCCTTTTTGCCTGTCAACGCTCTGATAAGCACCTCCAAATTCGAGCAGGCCGTTGAAGGTGATGCGGTTTTCCAGATCAGACAAAAAACCTATGGAAGGTGTCTTTTTCTCCAGTTTTTCTTCTATCTGGCTAACCCGCTGTTCTACCTCAGCAGGCACAGTCTTCGCTTTCATCTTGCTCAGTTGCTGTTCCACCTGTTTAAGTCGATCAGCAAGTACTTGATTTTGCATAATAAGTTCCTGTACCTGCTGCTCAAGGCCAACCTCGGCCGCAGAAGAACCTGGAATCCAGGAAATTATTGCCATTCCCGCCATAAACAAGCTCAATAATAAAACCCTCCGATTCATAATACCTTTCTCCCTTCAATAATTTTTTGTTGCATCTTAAGTGCCTGAATTTTTAATAATTTATTAGACATAAATAGTTATTGCACCTCGTTTTTAGTCCAAATAAAAGGCGCAACAGGCCTGTTTATATTCAGCCTTGCTGCGCCTTCACTTGTTCCGCCCTGAGTCGAAACCCGTAAGACAAAATTAAGTCCGGTAAATCACTCTATTATTCGGTTATATCAAGGGCCTGTACCCATATAACTGCGTCCTGGGAGAGTTCCTTTCCGTTGTAGTTAAGATCTCCGCCTGCTCCAAGAGCTGCAAAACCCCACCACCCCGACTTAGGAATACCAAATACAAACTCACCGTTTGCATCCGCTTTTATAGTCATGGTAATCAGGGCATCGTGCGGTGCTTTTACCCTGGCCTCCTGAGCAAAGGCATTGCCTATGACATCATGATTTAGGTACTCTACCTCGATCTGTGAATATGGAACCGGCTTTCCTTGGCATGTTACGATGCCGCGGAAGACATTTCCTGTCCAGAGTGCATAAGGTTTATCCAAGGGAACAATTTCCACAGGCAGAGGATCACCCACCGGCTGGTCCCAGTCTGTCGGGGCTCCCGCAATATTGAATATGACTTTTGTGCAATGCTGAATATATATGTCCTCCGAACCTTCATAATAAGGTGCCGGCACAAAATAGAATACATGATCCCCTATTCCTTTTAGACCTATATCGGCCTCATAGGCCTTGCCTTCATTGGTAAGGCTTTTAAAGATGATGGGTTTTAGCGTATCGAGCAGATCTCTTTTCTTTCCCTTGTTCATTTCACCGAAGGCAAGGGGGGGATGAATTTCCCCTTTTGCATCTTTCCCCATATCCATGGTGTGACCTGCCTCAAACGGATGGGTAAAGACGAGCTTCAGGTTAAGTTCTTTTGATTTTGGCACGCTGTCCGGCGAATAAATCATC
>CAZPDU010000238.1:0-2086 GCA_964585405.1 uncultured Thermodesulfobacteriaceae bacterium
AAGTCATTAAACGTAAAGCATATGGTTTTCACGATTTACGCTACTTTACACTGAAAATTTACCAGGCTTTCGCCAACTAATCGGGAGAAGAACCCAAAAAATTAATTGCAGACCTGAAAAATCCAAATACAGATATTAAAGTCCGTGCCATATTAGCTCTAGGCTGGGAAGGTAATATGGGAGCGGCTTTATCACTCATTGAATGTCTTTATGATCTTTGTGAAGAAATACAGGAAGTAGCAGTCAGTGCACTATGTAATATTAAAGACAGCCGTGTAATCGGACTTTTATCTGACAGAATGAAGTATTGCTCTCCGGACCAGAAAAGGGCGATTCTCTTTAATCTTTGGAGATTCAAGGACAAACAAAAAGAAGTTACTGAAATTTACAGAAAAGAATTAGAACACGGGGAATCCTCCCTGAAGCTTGACATACTCATACTCATGGGCCAATTGAATAATCATATGAGTCATGAGGAAGTCTATCGGTCCTCCCTCAAAGACCCCAATCCAAAGATAAGGGCTTTAGCCCTTGAGCGCCTGGGGGCTATGAAATCAATAGAACTTGAGCATGTTTTACCTTTTCTGGACGATCCGGCCATGGAGGTTAAAAGAACAGCCATTAGTATTGTTCAAAACTATAAAAAGTAATAATAACTGCTAAAAATTATCCATGTGTTTCGTCTGAATGTTGAAAATCATTGTCAACTTTCATACGAGGCAATTTTATGTGATGGCGTATGATTTATCCCTACAGATCTTTTCACCTTCAGGCCATTCGTCTGATTAGTTTTATAAACTACTCAGATGTCAAGGGTAATATCAGGCATATACTCTTCCATAGCGGGAAAAGCTCGAAGGTCTTTGGCAATAGCGGCCTCTAAAAAATTGTTTACCCACCAGAAAATGTCTCTATGATGCACTATCTCCCTTAGCTTATGCATCCTGTTGTGCCTTTCAGTCCGATCCATGTGAAAGGCCTCACGAATAGCGTTGGACATCCCCTCAACATCATAGGGGTTAACCATAATAGCATTTCTATGCAAATGGGCCGCAACACCTGCAAACTCACTGAGGATAAGCACGCCATTTTCTTCCAGATTACAGGCACAATATTCTTTCGCGACCAGGTTCATACCATCTTTCAGTGGAGTAATCAGGGCGATTTCAGCCAAACGATAGTAGGCCAAAAGCTCAGAGCGGTCCAGACTTCTGTACAGATAGTGTATCGGCACCCAGCCCGATCGGGTAAACTGTCCGTTTATTTCACCAACAAGGCGGTATAGCTTTGCCTTAAGCGTCTGGTATTCAGGGACCTCCTCCCTGCTGGGGACCACGACCTGAACCAAGGTAGTTTTTCCCTGAAGTTCAGGAAAACGGGAAAGCGCGTCTTTAAAAGCCTCAAGCCTCTCCGGTATACCTTTAGTATAGTCAAGCCGGTCTACACCCAGTATTACCTGACGATTAGGTAAAGCCTCGTGAAGATACCAGGCCAGATCAGCTACTTCTTTGGATTCTGCATCCCTGGCAAAGGCATCGTAGTCAATACTTATAGGAAAGGCACCTACCCTGACCCGCCTTTCTCCAACGATAACAGTGACAACAGAACCCCTTCCGGAAATCCTTATGTCCGGACTTATATAACGGAGGCACTGAATAAAATTCTTTCGGTCCCTCATGGTCTGAAAACCAACCAGTTCATATTCAAGAAGTGCCCTGAGAATATGGGCCCTCCATGGTAGTTTCATAAAGATGTCCACAGGTGGAAATGGAATATGGAGAAAAAACCCCGTGTTCCTTTCAACCCCAAGCTCCTTAAGTGATTTTGCCATATACATGAGATGATAGTCATGGACCCATATATAATCGGTCTCAGTGCTGTGCTTTGTTGTAATCTCGGCGAATTTACGGTTTACGTTTAGATATTGCTGCCAATACCGGGGCTTAAAGTTACAGCGAGTCTGTAAATCATGGAACAGAGGCCAGATCACTTCATTGGAGAATCCATAGTAGTAATCGCAGACCTCATCAGCTGAGAGAGGTACAGGATAGAGGCGGTATCCAGCCTCACGAGACGCCGGTTCCAG
>CAZPDU010000239.1:0-10154 GCA_964585405.1 uncultured Thermodesulfobacteriaceae bacterium
TGCATTATTAACCAGTATGTGAATTCCACCATGGTCTTTAATGATAGATTTCAGTGCCTTGGAACTTGCTTTGGTATCTGATACATCAAAGGGCAGGAAGCTGCCCGTCCCTCCGATCCCTGTGATTTCATCTAAGATATCTTGGGCTATTGTTCGATCACATACATCATTTACACATATATGGGCGCCGAGGCGAGCGAGTTTAAGGCATACAACCCGGCCTATTCCCCTGGATCCCCCGGTCACTACTGCTATCTTCCCTTTGAGTGTCTGCTCACCTGACATATAATAATCCCCGCTCTTTTTGAATTCTCTTGATTAAAAGGGGTAATATCTCCTTAACATCTCCAACCAGACCATAGGTAGCTACATCAAAAATGGGGGCCTCAGCGTCTTTGTTTATCGCCACTATAATCTCTGACCCTTGCATGCCGACTATGTGCTGTATAGCCCCTGATACCCCGCAAGCTATATAGAGCTTGGGAGATACGGTAATACCTGTTTGGCCGATTTGTGTGCGGCTTGAGAGCCAACCTGCATCTACGACCGCCCTTGTAGATCCGACCGTACCTCCGAGCAAATCGGCTAATTCCCTGGCCAGTTCGACATTCTTTTCTTGTTCAAGTCCCCTGCCTGCCGTCACTATTATGTTCGCTTCACTGAGATTGGGACCTTCTGCCTGTTCTTTCACTGATTCAAGGACTTGTACCCTGTGATCCAGCAGATTTTTTCTGGGGAGGATGCGGATCACCTCGCCTTTCCTCCCTGGATCAGGGGCGTTGGCTTTCATAACATGGGGTCTGACTGTGGCCATTTGGGGACGGTGTTCAGGGCATACAATGGTTGCCAGGAGATTTCCACCGAAGGCCGGCCTGGTCTGAAGCAGGGCCTTATCCTCCGACCTGATGTCAAGTCCTGTGCAGTCGGCAGTTAGGCCTGTCTCGAGGATCGTCGCAACCCTCGGTATATAGGAACGGCCTATGGCTGTCGCACCGGCTAAAATTATTTCAGGCCTTTCTCTCTTGGCAAGGTCTGCAAGTATATTTCCATAGACCTCGTCGGTGAATGCTGCAAGCTCAGGGTGGTCAACAATCAATACCCTGTCAGCACCGTGAAATATCAGTTCCTGTGCCTTGGATTCAATTCCCTGTCCCATCAGCACTGCGGTAACTTCTGCGTCGAGATCGACCGCAAGCTCTCGGGACTTTGCCAGGAGCTCGAGCGTCACTGAGGCAAGTATACCGCCTCTGGATTCCGCAACCACCCATATCCCTTTCCAGGAGCTCAGGTCAGCGGCAAACACACCTGCCTCCACTTGGAGCTTTAATGCGCCTTCAGGGCAGGCATCCACGCAGATACCGCACAGGGTGCAGACATCATGATCAACAACGGCTACTCCGTCTTTTACAAAAATAGCCTCAAAAGTGCACGATTCTTCACATTCACCACATCCGGTGCACTTTTCTGTGTCAACCTTAAGCATCACAAAATCCCCGCTACTTTTAATCTGGAGACCAGGGCGTCTACCTGTTCCTCTGCTGATCCCTCAAACATTTCTCTGCGGGCCTCAAAAGTAGGGACCCATGTAGATACGACTTGAGTCGCCGATCCAGTCAGACCGACCATGGAAGGCTTTACACCGATTTTTGCAGCATCCCATATGGGAATTTCAGCTTTTCTGGCCATCATCTTTCCCTTGAGTGAAGGTAGCCTGGGTGTATTGATGGATGCAAGCACTGTCAGGAGGGCCGGCATTTCGAGTTCAAGTAAGTCATAGCCATCTTCATTAATCCTCCTGACTTGTATTTTTTTTTCGTCATCCGTTACACTAAGTGCGTTTATGCATGTAGCATAAGGTAGACCGAGCCTGGCAGCCAGCCCCGGACCCACTTGGGCTGTATCACCGTCTATGGCCTGTTTGCCGCAAAGTACAAGGTCAACAGGCCCCAGCTTCTCAATTGCCTTTGCCAGTGTATAAGTAGTGGCCAGGGTATCCGCCCCGGCAAAGGCACGGTCCGAGAGAAGGACCCCCTTGTCCGCTCCAAGAGACAGGGATTCTTTCAGGGCATTTTCCGCCTGTGGCGGACCCATGCTCAGTGCAGTGACCTCTCCGCCGTACGAGTCTTTCAGCTGAAGAGCGGCCTCAAGGGCGTGGAAGTCAAAAGGATTTATTATTGCCTCTACTCCTTCCCGTACCAAAGTGCCTTTTTCCGTATCATAACGCACTGTTTTTGCGTTCGGGACCTGTTTTATACAGACTACTATGTTCATAGCTAATATTAAACTGTAAGTTTGAAATTTGAAATTAAGTAACTCACTTAAATATCAGTATATTTCCCAATTTCAAATTTCAAACTTCATGCCGAATTATTTTTTCGCATACTCTTTATTCAGTGCCTTACCGATAATATTTCGCATAATCTGGTTTGTGCCCTCGTATATCTGGAGGATTTTTGCATCACGCATCATTTTTTCAACCGGATAGGACTTCATATATCCATAGCCGCCAAGGATCTGGACCGCATCAGTGGTTACCTGCATGGACATGTCAGTTGCAAAGAGCTTTGCCATTGCCGATATTTTAGCAGTATCCTTTTTCCCGTCGTCGATCGTCCTGGCTACCGAATAAACAAGTGCCCTTGAGGCCTCAAGCTTGGTGGCCATATCCGCTAGCATGTGCTGTAAGGCCTGAAAGCTGATTATCGGCTGCCCAAACTGTATTCTCTGCCTTGCATATGTAACCGCTTCATCCAGGGCCGCCTGAGCAAGTCCAACTGCTATGGCACCTATGCCAGGTCGGGCTATGTCCAGCGTCCTCATGGCTATTAAGAAGCCCTGGCCATTTCTGCCCAGAATACGGTCTTTTGGAATGCGGCAATCATTCATTATGAGTTCAGTGGTTGAGGAGGCATTCAGGCCCATCTTCCGTTCTTTTTTTCCAAAGCTGAATCCAGGATCACCCTTTTCCACTATATATGCCGTAGCACCCCTTGCACCTTTATTTTTGTTAGTCATGGCCACTATGGTATATATTTCTGCTTCCCCGCCGCTGGTTATCCATTGTTTGGTGCCGTTTAGAACCCAGTGTTCTCCATCTTCTACTGCTGTAGTCTGGATACCTGCGGCATCACTACCGGCATTGGCTTCGGTAAGCCCAAAGGCTACAAGGCGCTTGCCTGAGGCAATATCCGGGAGATAACGGGCCTTTTGTTCCTCGGAACCAAAAAACAGAATGGGATAACCTCCCAAGGCACTGGCAGCAAAGGTTGTGGTAACAGCGATGCAGCCATAGGCAAGCTGTTCCAGCGCCAGACAATTCTCAAAACAGCCTTTTGCAAAACCGCCATATTGTTCAGGGATATAAAGTCCGAAAAGATCCGCTTGGGCTATGTCTCTCATAATATCCCAAGGGAATTCATTATTCTCATCGAGCCTTGCCCTTACAGGAATGATCTTTTCCCTGGCTATCTGACGTGCCAAATCCACGATCATCTGCTGCTCTTCTGTCAAGAAATAATTAACTTGTGTCATAAGAAAATCCTTATTCTCCAGTCAGTATGAATATTACCAGCACATAGCTACTGATCCCCAGGTGAAACCACCTCCGAAAGCGACCATTAAAATACGGTGCCCCGGGATCAAGATTCCGGTTCGATTAGCTTCATCGAGGCATATTGGTATGCTTGCCGCCGAGGTATTACCATACTTGTGGACATTGATAAAGATTTTCTCCTGCGAAAGCCCCAATCTCTCTCCTAAAAAATTAATGATTCGCACGTTGGCCTGATGCGAAAACAGATGGTCCACCTCGTCTTCCTTCCATTTATTCGCTTCCAGTGCCTCCCTTGCGGCGGTCTCCATTGCTTTGACGGCATGTTTAAAAACCTCTCTACCCTGCATCTGAATATATTGCTGTCCCTTTTCAAGGGTTGAATGACCTGGCTGCAAGCCTATATCCAGGCCTTTTAAAATAAGAAGCTCTCCCAAGGAACCATCTGCATGAAGGTGGGTAGAGAGAATGCCCCTGTCTTCTTTGGTACCGGTAATTACAGCAGCCCCGGCCCCGTCTCCAAAGAGCACGCAGGTATTCCGGTCTTTCCAATTTGTAACCCGGGAGAGTACTTCGCTTCCGATTACAAGTACCTTCATGTCCGGGTCAAACCGGATGAATTTATCTGCTACGGAAAGCGCGTAAAGAAAGCTGGTACAGGCGGCGTACAGGTCAAAGGCAGCGGCCTTTTTTGCTCCAAGCTCGTTCTGGACCAGACAGGCAACAGAGGGCATCGGCATGTCCGGAGTCATGGTTCCCACTATGATGAGATCCAGATCCTGTGGCCGCACTGAAGCCATGTCAAGGGCCTTTCTTGCTGATTGTGTGGCAAGATAAGTGTTGGTCTCCCCGTCATCAGAGATATGACGCTGGAGTATACCCGTTCTGGTGCGTATCCACTCGTCGCTGGTATCCACAAAGCTTTCCAGCTCCTTATTGGTTACCACCCTTTTGGGCACACAGGACCCTGTCCCGATAATTATACTTCGAATAGACATGATTATCAGGCTTTTATGGGCGGGGGATACTTTGACATCACTGGGCTACCTTGAATAGATCTTGTCTTTTGGCTAGAGAGTCTTCAAGCTTATCAGCAAACTCTGACTTAGCAAGTTCATCGGCTAATTGTATCGCATTTTTAACTGCCTTGGAGGCGGAGAGACCGTGACATATTATTGCTATCCCGTTAATTCCCAGCAGTGGGGCGCCACCATACTCAGCGTAGTCTATTATCTTGTAGAACCTCTTGAAGGCGGATTTTAAACGAAGTCCCATGTCTGCCATAAGACCCTCACCAATCTCTGACTTCAGCATGGTAAGAACGGCCTTTGCAAGACCTTCACTCAGTTTCAGACATATGTTGCCCACAAATCCGTCGCATACTACTACATCCACGTCGCCCTTGAAGACTTCACCACCTTCCACATTCCCGATAAAGTTCAACTTGCTGTCTGCAAGAAGATCATATGCCTTTTTTACGAGCTGGTTGCCCTTGGTATCTTCCTCCCCGATGCTTAACAGCCCTACTCTGGGTCGAGGATTATTCAAGAGCTCTCCGGCAAATACTGAGCCCATGATTCCGAACTGGAGCAGATGAATGGGCTTGCAATCTACGTTTGCCCCCACGTCTATCATCGCCACAGGCTTTTTTGGAGTCGGCATGAGCGTGGCAATAGCGGGTCGAACGCCATTGATTCTGCCCAGGGCAAACATGGCTGTTGCCAGTGTAGCCCCTGAGTTGCCGGCACTGACCACGGCTTTGGCCTTTCCTTGACGCACAAGTTCAAAGGCAACTCTAATTGAAGAATCTTTTTTGTGCCTAAGAGAATCAGCCGGGGATTCTCCCATATCAACTATTTGAGATGCCGGATATATGCTTATGGGCAAATTACTCCCCCCATGCCGCCTAAGCGTTTCCTTCAGCACCTCCTCTATGCCGACCAAAATGATCTCGACGCCATGATCTCTGGCCGCGTTGATTGCACCCCTTACAAGGGCATCAGGGGCCCGATCACCCCCCATGGCATCTATTGCTACAGACATCTTCTAGTTTAAATCTTTTTCTTCGTTGAATACTTTTCCCCTATAAGTACCGCACTGGGGGCAAATCCTGTGGGGAAGCTTAGGCTCTGAACATTGGGGGCATGTTGAAAGATTAGGTATACGAATTGCGTCATGCGAGCGACGATTACCCTTGCGTGAACGTGAACTCTTTCTCTTGGGAAGTGCCATTTCTTAATACCTCTTAACTTTTATATTTTAGCCTACAAAATCATGTATGCTGTTCCGGGCTACTTCTATTTATTCAGACAAAATAACCTCGGAGTATATTCACTTAACCGCTTGATTCAGTACTTTTAATACACTAAAGGGGTTGTCCAAAATCTCTGAACGGCAACGGCACTTTTCTATATTAAGATCCGCACCGCACCCGGAGCAGATGCCTTTGCAGTCTTCTCTGCAGACGTGACGCATAGGGATTTGCAGCAGAATCTGTTCTCTGAATATTTCCCCAATCTGGATTTCAGCACCATCATAAAAGGATACTTCCATATCTTCTTTGTCGAGGGCTATTTCTTTTTTCCCCTCTAACGATTGGCTGGGGACCAATGTATAAAAAAAAGAGGTATCTATCTTCTGGTTATATTCCTCCAGACAGCGATCACACCTGATGGAAATCATGGCTGCGACGTTACCGTTTACATGCACATCACCATCAACACGCTGGAGAAAGACCTCTCCCTTTGCAGTATCCTGTATTCTGCACTCCTCTGTCTCTGCCAGAACCCCGGATATGTCTTCAAAGATCAGATGTAGACCGTTTTCCGGAATGTCCTCTACAGGGACACTATGTATTAAACCTCTTAGAACTTTGGTCATCAAATGCTGTTAAGGCCGCTGGCCTTGTTAATTTCAAATTAACTAAAGCTTTTAGTGTGAATTCCGCAATATATAGAATGGCTAGGTCTTGTCAAGATAAGTGGAGGGATGATTTACTATCCCTGCTATAATTATTCCTGCCTCGTAAAGGATATACAGGGGTACTCCCATCATGGCCATATTGAAGATATCTCCACTGGGAGTGATAGTAGCAGCCATAATAGCAATTATTAGAATCGCGTAGCGTCTATACCTCCCGAAAAATTTAGGAGTGCAGATTTTCAGTCGACAGAGCAGTGTCATGATCAATGGAATTTCAAAGATAATGCCGAAGCCAATCAGAAAAAGTCCGATAAAATTCACAAATTTCCCCACAGATATTACTGGCCTTAGGTGTTCTGACTGGTAATCCAGGAGGAAATTTATTCCAAACGGGAGGGTTATGAAAAAGCAGAAAAGGGCTCCTGCATAAAAGAGCAATAGCGCTGACAGCATAAACATCAGGGATGATTTTCTCGAAAAACCAAGTACATCGACCAGTCCCTGGGATATTCGCCACAGTATCCAGGGTGTCAGAAGAATTAATGCCCCAATGCTTGAAAGCTTGAGTAAGGCCAGCATCGGCTCCAGTACTCCAAAAAAGGCCAGATGCTGTTGGAAATGGGATTGAAGAAAGGCTAGGAAACGAGGACCAAGCAAGTACATAATGGCAGTGACTACTGTAAAGCTGATCGCAATTTCCAGTATAAAACGCCTTAAATACTTGAGCATTCGCATTAGCGTCTGGGCCATGGATTCAGGCATAGTCTTTTGTTATACAGAAAATAATCAGTACCTGTAGCAAAGCCCAGACGGTATACGAGACGTCAATTTGCAAAAAAATCTTGAGTTATGCACTGCATAAACGTCCTTTAATCGCGCTCTTTATGCAAATAGTCCATGGCATTTCGGAAAAAGGCCAGTCCTGCCCCTTCCTCAGGCAACACTTCCCTTGTCCACCTTGGATGGTTGGTCCTGTGATGAAATGCCTCCGGATGAGGCATCAGGCCCATGAGTCTGCCGGTAGTATCGCAAATGCCTGCTATGGCAAGCTCTGAACCGTTTGGGTTGTAAGGGTATTCTTGTGTGGGTTCCCCTGTTACAGGTGATATGTATTGAAGTGCAATAAGGCCGTCTGCCACCAGCCTGTCTCTTGCCGATCTGTCAATTGTTACGAATTTTCCTTCTCCATGTCTTACCGGTAACTCAATATGGTCTATCCCCCGCGTGAATATGCAAGAAGAGCCCGAAGGGACTTTGCAGGTGACCCAGCGATCTTCAAATCTGCCGGAGTCATTATGGGCCAGACTTACATAACGTTTCTCATAATCCCCATCGAAACCAGGCAAAAGACCGGTTTTCGCCATCAACTGAAAACCATTGCATACTCCCAGTATCAGGCCCCCTTTTTTCACAAATTTCAGGAGTTGATCCAGCAAACGTTCTCCTGTACCCTTGACTCTGGCATTTCGGAGCCTATGGGCCCCGGCCTGTGCGGCTCCCAGATTATCGCCATCTAAAAATCCACCAGGCAGGTTCAAGAAATGATAGTCGTCCAGACGAACGCTTCCATCAAGAAGATCGCTGAGGTGTACTATATCAACGTGATCCGCACCAGCCAGTCTGCATGCGTTGGCCGTTTCCATCTCACAGTTGGTTCCATATCCTGATGTAACCATTACACGTATTTGGGATGTCATATGAAACTCTTTTTCACCTAAGTGGTCGAAAAACTATCCAGGATTAATCAAGAAAAACAAAAAAGCCCGGAATCAAGTCGATTCCTATATTCACAAACAGATACTCTTTTCGTTTTTTCACTCTTCCGTGCCTCAGCAATAAAGACATCAGCCGCACGCCTTCAGCCACTGTTCAACCTCTTTTTTCAAAAGTTCATAAAAGGCGTCAGAGCCTTCTAAGCCGATTCGACCGAAGGTATAATTAATCTCAATAAACAGGAAAATATTAGATCCCTCTGAAAAAACAAGGTCAAACCCTGCCAAATTTATTCCAGTCTGTAGGCACAGCTCTTTTACCGCCTTTCTCCCTATGGCTTGTAATTCCGGATCGGATCGGGCGTCAATCTGTCCACCTTTTGCAATGTTGTGGTAAAAACCCGATTTGTTGCAGCGCCAGTAACTCTGGATATGATCTCCTATAACCACAACCCTGAGATCTCTTTTGAGATTGGGGATAAATTCCTGTAACACAAATCCGAAGATGCCCTGTATTTCAAGGTGTTTGAGTATTTCAGTCGCTTGCTTCAGGTCCTGTGAGTCTCTTATCAGCCAGATATGGGAGCCTTCCCCCCCACTTGTTCCTTTCATTACGAATGGATAATCAGGGAGCTGGGGACGACAGCCCATTTCGGGATGATCGCCCACCATGGTTTCCACTCGGGGGAAGATCCAGGTTTTCGGGTGAGGAATCCCATAACTCCAGAATAGCATGGTGTCTCCCACCTTTCCCTCCCACTGAAAGCGAATGCCGTAGTTCGGAAAGACATTGGCGCACATGGTGTGGCAAAGGGAATAGAGTTCTCTGGACACCGTCTGTGGTAATATGATTGCCCTGGCTTTCGTAAGATTACGAACCATATCCTCATTCAAGATTCCCCTCTCCCAGTAAAAAATGTCGCCTTTAATCATGGGATGAAAGGATATCACAGGGCCCTTGGCATCAGGTCTGGTTTTCTGATTGATGATAATTTTTCTCCGATAACGACTTATTCATAAGCTTTTTACACGACTCATTCGGATTTTTCCAGAAACGATTTCATTGTTATAGGATTATTCCGACAATGATTTATAAAGTCTTGAATCCATTGGGGTTCTGTTCCCCGCCTCTTGAGGCGTTCCTTGCAATTCGAGATATCCCGTCCACTTCGGTGGGGTAGTTCATTTTCTTTGCTGCCCTTTTAAATAACGATATTTTTTACGTTCTTTCATCAGTTACGCTGTATAAAACCAAAGGGTTTCTTGCCCTCCTGCAATTTCTTGATCCGCGATTCTTCCTGGAGGGCTTGCACCATCATGCCGTGGGTCACTCTTTTCTGCGGAAAGATCGCAAATCGGTCCCGGACGACTCGGAAGTCTCCCGGCGTAAGATCGCCAATATTTTCAATCATTTCTCTCCATTCCTTTTTCAAAGGCGCCAAGGTCAGCGGAGAAAGCAGCTTTCTGTAGAAGATAATGTTTCCTTTCGGCTTCAGGCAACGGAAACCGATTTTAAAATTGAAGCGGCGAACCGAGGCTTGATCCAAGTCTTCAAAGCGGTTGGTCGTGCAGATCGGGATGCCCTGAAATCGCTCCATCTGGATAAGAAACTCATTGGTTTGACTGATCTCCCAAGAACGGACGGCATGACTGCGATTGAAGAGAAACGAATCCACCTCGTCGATAACCAGCACCGCCTCCGCAGCCTCTGCGTCGGCAAAAACCCGGCTGATATTCTGCTCCGTTTCGCCGACATAGGGGCTGATAACGTCACTGGCCCGACTGACCACAAGTTCTCTTTCCAGATGTCCGGCGACAAAACGAGCGAGTTCACTCTTTCCAGCGCCTGGAGGGCCGTAGAAAAGGAGGTTGAAATTTCTGATTGCATGCCGATCGGAACGGCGGAGGCAATGGTCAAACTCTTTCAGGTTTTCCATGACTGTTGGTAAATTCTCCCCAACGTTAAGCCC
>CAZPDU010000240.1:0-62576 GCA_964585405.1 uncultured Thermodesulfobacteriaceae bacterium
GCGTGCTTACTGGACTACTGGGTGCAGTGGCGGCTGTAAGCCTCCTGGTGGGCGGAATAGGTATTATGAATATTATGCTTGTATCGGTGACAGAAAGGACACGGGAAATCGGAATCCGTCTGGCTGTCGGGGCCTTGGAGCGGGATGTATTGATGCAGTTTCTGGTGGAGGCCGTTGTTCTGTCATCCTGCGGTGGACTGATCGGCATCGTTGTTGGAATTGCCGCTGCTATGATAGGGGCACATTTTCTTTCCGTCCCCTTTGTGTTTAATCCGGGGATAGTACTGATCTCTTTTGTATTTTCTGGTGCTGTGGGTGTTGTATTTGGTTATTTCCCGGCCAGGCGAGCGGGGAGAATGGATCCCATAGAGGCATTGCGGCACGAATGATCCCTTTTTTCCAGATCTCAGCCGGAACTAATTCCCGGTCTGAAATTTCAATACAACCTCAATAAATTCCCCCTATTTTTTTACTGTTTTTTTCAGACTATTCGCTGAAGTTTATCTGCACCTCGTTGTGTTGAAGGGCTATATACCAACATGTGTTTATTGAAGTGCCTTTAAAACAGGCAGAATTGTGACAGAATCCATTCAACTCATTTTTACTTGCCTTCTATCTTGCATGATCAGGGAAAGAAAGGTAATCCTGAATCATTAACTTTGAACCTGTGAACAGTTACAAATATCTTCAGGGAGGTTTTAATGAAAGATATTAGATCAATCAGTCCCAGTACCCAGATTTGCGCTGTAATTGGCAATCCGATTGCGCACAGTCTTTCACCGGCTATTCACAATGCCGCTTTTCTGGAACTCGACTTGGATTTCGTTTATGTGGCTTACCGGGTAGAGGATGTAAAAAATGCGTTGGCAGGTATGCGGGCGCTAAATAATTTTAGAGGCATGAGCGTAACTATTCCGCATAAGACTTCAATAATAAAATATATGGATGAAGTAACAGAGGTGGATCGTTCAATCGGTTCGATTAATACGGTTATTAATGAACATGGCAAATTGCTTGGATTCGGCACGGATGGACCGGGTGCCTTGAAGGCCATTATTGATGCCGGAGTAGAGATTGGAGGGAAAAGGGTCCTGATGTTGGGCTCAGGCGGCGCGGCACGGGCGATTTCATTTACCCTGGCCCGAAATACCAGGCTGAAGGACTTGTCAATTTTGGACGTTAACGAAATTATGTTCCAGCAGTTGGCTGCTGATTTAAGGGCAGGTACTGATGCATTTATTAAATCTGAGTTGTTAACCGATAAATCTCTTGAAACAGCGATGGAAAAAGCTGATATAATAATCCATTGTACGCCAGTTGGCATGCAGCCAAACAAGGATTCCTCCCTGATTCCCGCTGAACTTTTTCGACTCAATCAGGTTGTATTTGATGTTGTATATACGCCTCTTGAAACTAAACTTCTTGCCGAGGCAAGGTCATGCGGTCTTAAAGTGATTTCCGGAATTGATATGTTTATCAATCAGGCAGTGTTGCAATTTGAGCGTTTCACAGGCGTTGATGCACCAGTCGACGTTATGCGCCGGATAGTAATGGAGCGATTGGGATCATGAATATAGTACTGATTGGTTATCGTGGAACCGGGAAAAGTGCAGTGGGAGAGATCCTTAGCGCAATCCTTGGGATGCGGTGTATAAGCATGGATGCGGAGATAGTGAAAAGGGCAGGCATGTCAATTCCGAAAATTGTGGAAAAATATGGTTGGCAGAAATTTAGAGACCTGGAGTCTGAACAGGCCCTGGAATTATCGAGGGCTGATAATATTGTAATTGATACTGGTGGCGGGGTTATTGAAACGCCGGAGAATATTGAGGCACTGAAAACAAACTCCTGCATATTTTGGTTGAAGGCCTCGGCGGATGAGATAGTTTCACGGATTCAGGGAGATACTGAACGGCCTTCTTTAACCCCTGGGAAAACCTTTATTCAGGAGGTGAGAGAAGTCTTGGAGCTAAGAATGCCAAAATACAAAAGTGCCGCTCAGTACGAAATTGATACAGACGGATTATCTCCGGAGCAAGTCGCAGACATGATTGTTAAAATCTGGAATGAGCTCAGCAAGCAAGGGTAAAAGAGGTATCATGGGTCATCATAAAGAATTGAGACAAGCTGGCTTGGACTGTCGGACTGAATGTGATTATTAAATGGAAGGTTTGTGTTTTTATGCCGTACAGGATCCTTTTCACATTGATAAATTCTATTAAGGTTTAACAGATCTTTGTCGAGGGAGAGTTCAAAGATCGTCCTTTTTGGCGATGGTTCTTTTGGGTCCAAGCTCTTAAATTATTGTGTATTTGAAGGCTTTTTGTTAAAAGTAGCCGATGTATTTTTGCCAACGAGTATGTATTATTCAATAAAAATTATTGTCTTGAGAATTTTGAGCAATTCAGAATATGACCAGTGAAAATCGAATAAGACAGATCCGCAATATAGGAATAATTGCCCACATAGATGCAGGGAAGACCACTCTTACTGAGCGTATTCTGTTTTATACGGGCAAAACCCACAAGATGGGCGAAGTCCATGACGGTCAAGCTACTATGGACTGGATGCCCGAAGAACAGGAGAGGGGAATTACAATTACCTCTGCGGTTACGACCTGTTACTGGTTGGGAAAAGAGATTCACATAATAGATACTCCGGGCCATGTGGATTTTACAATAGAGGTGGAGAGGTCCTTGAGGGTATTAGATGGCGCAGTTGGGGTTTTCTGCGCTGTTGGAGGAGTAGAACCACAGTCAGAGAAGGTGTGGCACCAGGCAGACAAATATAAGGTACCCAAGATCGCCTTTATAAATAAAATGGATCGGCTTGGCGCTGATTTTCCGGGCGTTGTTGAACAGATGAAAAAATTATTGGGAGTTTATCCACTTATTTTGACACTGCCTGTTGGTTCTGAGGATTCTTTTCAGGGTGTATTTGATCTCATTAAAGAAAAAATGATTGTATGGGACGAAGCCACTCAGGGAATTGTGTTTAAAGAAAGTTCTATACCGGATGAATATAGACAAGAGGTGTCCGAGGCCAGGGAAAATCTGCTTGAGGCCCTTTCAGGCCTGGATGACGCCATAATGGAAAAGTACTTGGAAGAAGAGCCTATAAATGATAATGAATTGCACGAAGCCATCAGGCGTGCGTGTGTTGGACTCCAGTGTGTGCCTGTTTATTGCGGTTCGGCACTGAAAAACAAGGGGGTACAGCCATTACTGGATGGCATAACCAGATATCTGCCCAGTCCTCTGGAAGTGCCGCCGGTAAAAGGCATAAACCCCGTTACAGACACTGTTGAAAAACGTCTTAGCCAAGACAATGCTCCGCTCTCCGCCCTTGCTTTTAAGGTCCAGATGGACCAGGGGCGTAAGATGACCTATGTGCGTGTCTATTCCGGAAAATTGGCAGCGGGAGATGAGGTCTGGAATCCTGGAAAAAAATATAAGGAAAAGGCGGCCAGGATCTTACAGATGCATGCCAACAAGAGAGAGCGGATCAAAGAGGCCGAAGCAGGTAACATAGTGGCTGTTATGGGTCTTAAACATACTTCAACGGGGGATACACTTTGTGATCAGAAATACCCTATACTCCTTGAGCCTATTGAGACATATCAACCTGTCATATCGGTCGCTGTAGAGCCTAAGACTATAGGGCAGCAAGAAAAGATAGATACGGCTTTAAGTAAGTTGTCTGAGGAAGATCCTACTTTCAAGGTGATGTTCGATGAAGAGACCGGCCAGACAATTATTTCCGGTATGGGAGAGCTTCACCTGGAAATACTTGTTCACAGGCTGCTGAGAGAATTTAATGCGGGCGTAACAGTCGGTAAACCTCAAGTGGTCTACAGGGAGACTGTTCAGAAGTGCGTGAATATAGAAGAGCGATTTGACAGGGAAATAGGCGGTGCACGCCAGACAGGCACTATAATCCTTCAGGTGTCTCCCAGAGAAAGGGGGCTTAATAATCGTGTGATCAGTGAGCTTGAGCCTGAATGTCTGCCCGAGGGTTATGAGGCCCTGATTTTGGATACAATAACTCAAAGACTTGAAAGTGGTGTTTTAAAGGGTTTTCCCTTGATAGACGTTGAAGTAGTACTAAAAGGTGCTGTCTTTGAAGAAGGTCTTTCTACTGATGTATCTTTCAGGGCCGCAGCCTCTATAGGATTGCAACGGGCCTGTGAACAAGCCGATCCTGTGCTCCTTGAACCCATTATGAGTCTGGAAATCTTGATACCGGAATTATTTATGGGGGATGTAATCGGTGATTTAAACAGCCGTCATGGCAGGGTGGAACGAATTGAGCCCAGAGGACCAATCCAGGTTGTTAAGGCAATCGCTCCGCTTTCCAGAATGTTCGGCTATTCTACAAAACTTCGGTCCATGACCCAGGGCAGAGGTACCTTCACTATGGTATTTTCTCATTATGATCCTGTTTCTTAATAATAAGTCTTTTCATGCCACAGCGCGCTTTTACCTGCTATAATGCAGTATAATTGTCAGCATATCTTTTTTGTACTTTTCTTTTTTTGATTTGACAAGAAGCTTAAATAGTACAAATATTTATATGTATTTTTATTCACTTGTTAAATTATTTGCGGGGGTGAAAAGATGAAAAAGACGCGTATATTGAAGAATGAATGGCCGAGTTTTGTCAAAGATTTTAATGATCAAAATCAGTTTAGAAGGGCCACTCTGACCTTGGGAGAAGACACGGTCATTGGAGAACCCGGTTTGCCGCTAGTTGGATTGTCCTATGATGAAGAGGAAAGAAAATTAGATATCTATCTGGGATGTACTGATACTAAAAATCTGGCACATTTAAGCCATAGTGTCGAAGTCCCCAGGGCCGTTTATCTTATCACTGACCAAGAGGCTCCTAATCCCGTAATCGGAGCGCAGATCCAGGGATCTCCGGGGACAGGAATGGCCTATTTGATTTTTAAAGATGAAAGGCCTGAAAATGTAAGATGCCAATGGATAGCGAACGTGGCTTATAGCCTTTTTGAAATAAGGGGTGGAAAAGTCCATGGCGAAGACCAGAAAGACTGGTACGAGGCCGAGAGGCTGGTAGATGAGACTGCTACACCTTTTGTGGGGTAAGTCTCTTCAGAAGCTAACAGATCATGGGTTTTTTAAAAGACAGCTTCAAAGGGTCAGACACTGCGTTTGATAAAGCAAGACCGGCGGATGAGACCTTGAAATGGGTTCGGAGCCGGTTTAGCAGAGTGGGAGTGCCTATTATCCAGAATACTGAACGTGTGGATAAGGGCAGGCTCGGTATACCGGTGTATGTGAGCAGATATAGTCCGTCCGTCATTCATCTGACCGGTACACCGATGCAGATGGGTAAAGGAGCTACTCCAGCCCAGGCAGAGGCAAGTGCCGTAATGGAGCTGGTAGAACGCTTCAGCCTCTTTAAGTTCGTAAAAGAAGGGGAACACCGTTTTTGCAGACGCACGGATTTTGAGGCGGGCACAGTCTCTTTGGAAGACATGCTTAGGGCCCTGCATCTTAAAGACCAAAATGAGGAGACTGTCTCGAAGGCCGGCAGCTTGATTGATACCTTGACATTTAATTGGGTAAGGGCCTATTGTCCTGCGGGTGAAGAAGAGTTTTGGCTCCCGTTATCGTGGTTTTGGCCATTAAACGAGTATAATGGTTCAGCCTCTGGAAATTCATTTGAAGAGGCGGCCGTACAGGCCCTTTCAGAGGTAGTTGAACGTCACGTTTGTTCCATTATTACCCATCAAAGACTATCTACTCCGACCATAGAACCTGATAGCATCAAGGATCCCGTTGCCAGAGAACTTTTGGCAAAATTTCAGCGCCTGAATATAGAGCTTGTGCTGAAGGACTTTTCTTTGGATCTCGGCATCCCCACGGTTGGAGCCATTGCGTGGGATCCATCGACTTTTCCCGCCAGTAGCGAGATAGTTTATACTGCAGGGACAGCACCTGATCCTCAGCGGGCCGTGATAAGGGCACTCACAGAAGTGGCACAGCTGGCGGGAGACTTTGATAGAGAAGGTAGGTATGTGGAGAGTGGACTTCCCAAGTTTTCGAGTCTGGACGAGGCTTCATATGTGCTTGATAAAAATGTTCGGGTCTGTTTGGAATCAATGCCGAATTTTTGCTCAGAAAATTTCAGACTCGAGGTCGAAAGGCTATGCCGGGCACTGACTGACGTCGGCTTAAAGGCATATCTGGTTGATATCACACACTCTGAGTTGGGAGTTCCTGCAGTCTATGCGGTAGTATCCGGGAATCACTTCAGGGACCGAGCCAGAAATCTTGATGTGGCATTTCATTGTGCCCGACTAGTTGACTCCATTGAAAGCCCACAAAAGGCACTTTCTATCCTGAAGGCCATGGATGATCTTTATTCAGAACGTTACGATATAGCCTTTTATACGGGACATGCACATGAAAGGCTTGGAGATTATGCAGAGGCGCTAAAATGGTATGACAGGGCATTTATGCTTAATCCTTCATCTGAAGAGGTGGCAAGCATTTATTGCCACCGTGGAGCGTGTTATAAGGAATTGGAGGATTTTAACAAGGCCATAGAGGAGCTTGTCCTTGCAAGAGATGCAAATCCGGAACTCAAAGAAATTTATAATCTTCTGGGATACTGCTTTTATCGTTTAGGAGAACATGTCAAGGCCATAGAGGCCTTTGAAGAGGCAATATCTATCGACCCCGGATCTGCAATAGATTATGCCAATATAGCCAGCAACTTTCGAAAATTAGACATGAAGGATACGGCAATCAAGTGGTATGAGATGGCTCTTGAGTTAGATCCGGACCTCAGCTGGGCCAGAGATAAGATGAGGGAGCTCCAGTTTATCTCTCATGATTAATGTTACCATCCAATATTTTATGGATTCGAGGCCTACCGAAGATCCAAGTTCTCAGAAAAACAGTTATTCAGCTGCCATTAACTACGAATTATATGGATATATTTAAATCTGGCAGATGTTGAAATGTGTTTTCAAGTTTAAGTATCTATTATCAAAAGAAAATATCACATATCAATTTTTTGGGAGAGAAGTTCGATTTTCTTGACAAAAAATTTATGTTATAGTATGCAGTCATTATTTCGAAGCATGGAGATGCCTTGCTGCTTGTAATCATGCAAACTAATTCTTTAAGGAGGACGATATGGCAGAACTTGAATTTGGAGGGGAGACATTCGAGATTGACGAAGACGGTTTTCTTTTAGGGGGCATTGATGCCTGGAACCGGACATGGGTGGACTATGTGAAATCGACTGAGGGTATTGACGAATTAACTGAAGAACACTGGAAGCTTGTAAATGTTCTACAGGACTACTACAAAAAGAACGGTATTGCACCCATGGTACGTATCCTCTCGAAGGCAACCGGTTTTCCCTTAAAGAAGGTCTATGAACTATTCCCATCCGGCCCAGGTAAGGGAGCCTGTAAGATGGCTGGCCTTCCGAAGCCGACTGGTTGTGTCTAGGCATTTAATCCCTTCGCCGTAAGGCGATCCAGGCCGACTGATAAGCCCTTACTTAATGGTGAGGGCTTTTTTTATTGAGTTTTTCGAGTGTCTGACGTGTCAAATTATATTGGTGAGACCCTTTACTTCTCCAGGATAGTCGTTTTTTTAATCTGTTGTGTACTTTTACAGGCTGTTTTAGTTTCTGCAAAGGTGCCTTGTGCCGTATGTTCATACGATCAAATGCTGAAAGACTTCGCTCCGCTGTCCACTCTGGTGGCTGAAGTATCGGAGTCTTCCCTGATATTGGACAAGGGGAACGTCCATGGTGTTAAGGTAGGGGATCTTTTTGAGGTGTATGGTAGAGGATCTCCGGTCCTCGATCCTGATGTAGGTGAGATAATCGGTTATATCAAGAGACCGCTGGCCACTATTCGAGTAATCCAATCTGAAGATAGCAAGTGCATATGTGAAGTAGTAAAGGCCCAGGGACCTCTAAGTGTTGGACAACCAGCAATGCGCTATAGTGATATGGCAGCGGCCTTTGTGGACAGATCAGAACTCAGTTCGGGTGCGGAAGAGTTTCGCCATGACTTAGTACATGCCCTTCCGGGTCTTGTTTGGCTGGACCCATCTGATGTCCCTTCTGATGTGCTGGATGCCGAATCAATGAAGGCACTGGGAATTGTTTTGCTCTTTGCTTTAGAGCAGGACAGTTTAAAGGTCTATGGTCCTGAACTGGATCTATTACATGAGTATCCTGTTGTCAGGGCAAGGGGGCCGAAAAGGCAGAAGTACAACGCAGATATATTTGAAGGAATAGATTATATAGGAGATCAGCATGAGACTGAGAAACGAAAATTAAACACACACCCAGAGTCCTTTGATCTGGACAATGCACGTATTGTGGGACGTCTTCCGGAAAGCGCGATTCAGATCGATATTCTTGACCTCAATGGAGACCAGGAACTCGAGATAGTTTACCTTTTGCCATCAGGTCTATATGTCAGTCGTTACGAAAGTCCAGGGGAGCTTGCTTATTATGGGCTAACTGGTCCTGGACGCCTGGTCAGTTTTTCTGCGGCAAACACAGATGGATGGATAGTTTTGAATGTCCTGCTTGATGGAGCAGGTCTGCGTTCAATTTTGTTAATTTATCAGGATTTTAAATTGAGCCTTGTTCAGGATGAAATTAATTTGTGGCTCGCATTTGTTGACATGGATGGGGACGGTGTAAAAGAGTCACTTCTGGGACAGGGTTTCGATGTTGATGTTATGTTCGGGGCAAAGGTCTATCTTATGGAGCCCCACTATGAGGGGCTCAATTACAGACACCGAATAGTAAGTCCAAAGAATTTTTCTGTGATAAGGTCAAGCTGGTCAGACCTGAATGGAAACGGCGTGCCGGAGGTATGCATAATTGACTATAGCGGTAAACTCTGCATATATGAAATGGAGCAAATGCTATGGTCTTCCTCAAGTCCAGTTTCTCCGCAGTTGCCGGAAGGCGGGTTCCCAAAATGCTTTATTACTACCGACTTGAATGTAAATGGTCTGCCGGAACTATTGTTTCCAGGGGTACCGGGAGAAAAGAGCACGCTGGTGGGTGACTGGCTGATGCTTGTCGGGTGGGAAGACGGAAGCTATGTCCTTAAATCAATGATGCAACCCGTTGAGGCAAGCATATGCGGCCTTGTTGTGATACAAGATCAATTGATAATAGGAATTGCTCGGCCGCCGCAACAGCCAGAGGAAAAAGGTGATAGTTTTTTGTATTCGTTTGGTCAATTCGGTGCAATTAATCATATATCCGATTAGGAAAAGGCGTATTGCAGGCAGCTTGGAACTGGCGCTTTTTGACACTTCTTGACATCTCGGCCTTTCGTAAGGTAGTGTTCTACCCAAATATGTCACTTAATTCTGGTTTTCCCAAATGGTGGAGAAAAGCACTTTTTTTATGTGATTTAGACCTCCCGGCTTAGGCATGTTTTGATCAAAATGTAATGTTTTGAAATTATCTCAAAACATAAAGAATAGTTAGGGGGAGAGGGCATGATAGGCAAACAGATCAGGCTGGAAAGAATCATCAATCGCAACACAGGGAGGACAATAATCGTACCCATGGATCACGGCGTAAGCGTGGGGCCTATAGAGGGTGTGATTAATATGAAGACTACTATTGACAAAGTGGCAACAGGCGGTGCCAATGCCATCCTGATCCACAAGGGTATTGTACGGGAGGGACATCGTGGAGAAGGAAAAGACGTAGGAATGATCGTACATCTCTCTGCGAGCACATCGCTTACCACAAGACCTAATAGAAAGACCTTGGTATGCAGTGTGGAAGAGGCCATAAAGTTGGGAGCTGATGGGGTATCTGTTCATGTAAACATAGGAAGCGGCATGGAGAGTGATATGCTTTATGATCTTGGGGCGATCTCCGAATCTGCTATGGAGTGGGGAATGCCGCTCCTTGCCATGGTCTATCCAAGGGGAGAAAAGATCAAAGATGAACATGATGTATCCGTAGTAAAACACGCAGCAAGGCTTGGGGCCGAACTAGGGGCTGATATTGTAAAAGTCAATTATACCGGAACCCCGGAGACCTTCAGAGAGGTTGTGGAGGGGTGTCCAGTACCGGTAGTGATAGCAGGTGGCCCCAAAATGGACTCAGACAGAGACGTTCTGACCATGGTAAAAGATGCTGTTGATGTGGGCGGAGCCGGGGTTTCCATTGGTCGTAACGTCTTTCAGCACAAGGATCCAACCAGGATAGTAAGGGCCTTTGATTTGATTATTCATCAAAATGCGTCAGTTGACGATGCTGTGGGTCTCTTAAGAGGAGAAGAATAATGAAAGAGGTCTGGGTAAAGGCTGAACCCTGGAACAAAAAGCTGGTTACAACCGCCCTGGAAAGCGGGGCGGATGCAGTTATGGTGCCTGAAAAATATACGGCCAAGGTAAAAGAGCTTGGAATTATCCGCACTATCTCCAAAGATGGAGATCTTAAATATGGTCGAGATATAGTCGAATATGAGATCAAAAGCGGCAAAGATGAAAAAGAAATCGTAAAACTTGCCAAGACCAAAAAGGTTATTGTGAAGACAACTGATTGGACGATTATACCGCTGGAAAACCTTATTGCGCAGACAGGCAATCTATACGCAGAGGCAAAAACTTTATCTGAGGCAAAGGACTTCCTTTCCATACTCGAAAAAGGCGTGGATGGTGTACTGGTTGTGACAAATGACATAAATGAATTAAAGAAGATCATCAATGAAGTCAAGAGTGCAGGAGAGACGATCCCCTTGGTTACGGCAAAGATCTTGGGTGCCAAGTCCCTTGATATGGGAGACAGGGTCTGCGTTGATACGTGTACATCAATGCATATGGGAGAAGGCATGCTCATAGGGAATTCTAGCGCTGCCATGTTTCTGGTGCACTCTGAAAGCATTGAAAATCCATATGTTGCTCCCCGTCCTTTTCGTGTAAACGCCGGTCCTGTTCATGCATACATACGGGTAAGCGAAGGCAGAACAAAATATCTGTCTGATCTTAAGGCGGGTAACGATGTGCTTATAGTCGACTTTACTGGAAAGGCCAAAAGGGCCGTTGTGGGAAGGCTGAAAATAGAAAAGCGCCCCCTTATGCTGGTCGAGGCGGAAATCGATGGGGCTGTGATATCGACCATTCTTCAAAATGCGGAGACTATCCGCCTCACAAAACCGGATGGATCACCGATTTCGATAGTCAGTCTGAAAAAGGGAGACGAGGTTCTTGTGGCCGTTGAAAAAGCTGGAAGACACTTTGGCATGAAGATCGAAGAGACGATAGTGGAAAAGTGATAATACATTTTTGTGATGCGAATTTACATCACTGGATATTGTGACAGTTTCCAGCTAAGGCTTTTTGCTCTGTTTGTTGGGAGGCCTTTTTAAAAAAAGGATTTTTAGATAATCACTCTGTGCGAGTTATGGACTTAACGAAGGCTGTCTCCATAGCCTTTATTCGCTCTTGATATTCCGGTCCGGAGATTCTGGCTCCTTTTAGGCCTCCTCTGAGGTTTATCTCACCGAAATAAGTGGTACCGTTTTCAGTAACCATTAAATCTATATGGGCATTGGGGAATTTTCCCCTCTCCATTACATTTCGGCAGAGATCCCACTGCTCAGATGAAAGCGTTTGCTCACCACTGTTCCCACCGCAAAACATGTTATTACGAAATGAGTGGGGGTTGCTTCGCCAGTACGCCTCAGAATAGTCTCCTATAATAACGACTCTCACATCGATAGTTCCCTCTACAAAGGGTTGTATTACAAAAGGATATTCAAGAGAGCCAAAACATACCTGATTATAGGCCTCTTCAATTGAAGACCACAGGTGTATACCAAGGCCGCAATTAAAACGGTTTTGTTTAGTTACTACTGATCCTATTTTTTCTCGCCCATAGATATTTATTTGTTTAATCATGTCATGGCGGTCTCTGGCCACAAAGGTATAAGGTACCATCCACTTTTTGTAGACAAGTGCCTGCAGACACTTTGATCTGCTGAGTTGCTGCGCTAAAGCTGGCGGAAATAAACGGATACCTCTTTCTACAAGATCAAGAAACAGGACTTGCTCTGTAGGCTTGATGTTTAATAATCCTACCACTGTGTCTCCAGAACCGAGTTCTGAAAGATGCGTTCTAAAAGAGCAGTTATCTGTGAGGACCAATGGAGGACGGCCGGGATTCAAAAAAGCATCTCCAAGAATCTGTTATGAAATTCGCTTAGATCTGCCTGACACTCCCCGCAGTAAAGTTTCACCTCTCCCAGGATTCTGGAGTCATCATTAAGGGGAGTAAAGCTTCCGTCGGCATTTTGTATATATCGCGTGGTAAGTTTGACTTCCTCTGCTATCTGGTAAAAATTCCATTCGTTTCCACAGTGTGGACAAATTATACGGCGACCAAGATGCGGTTTCATCTGGGTATATTTAGAAACGGCTTTAGCCTTTTGCGTGCGCTTGCTTTTGGAGATAATCGCGGTCATGTTTTATATAGTACTCCTTTATAATGTTCGGTCTGAACATTGATATATATGAGAGATCAATGGCAAATATAACCGGTTTAAGCTCAATTCTGTGAATAAGTGCCCTTGAGGCGCTAATTCATGTTTAAAAATTATGAGAATGAGGGCCTGACTAAAGATCTTTGATAATATTATCATAATTGTTTAATATAAAGTCCCGCAAGAGAAAAATCTACTATTTCATTAGTCTCTGCGACACAAATTATTTGCAGTGCCGGTGTATATGACTTAAAGTTCCACAGTTATTTGAATCCAGATAAAAAATATTATGGGGTGAGGAGGGTCTGGGGTGTTTCAGCGTCCATCATATCTATCAAGTATTGAAAAAGAGGCATTAATTTCTCGTTTCTGGGAAAAAGATCCATCTATTTGGGCCAGAGACAAGGAAATTCAAGAGCAGATAACAAATCGTCTTGGTTGGCTGAATGTTATTCCAAAAATGCGAGAAGCCCAGGCGGAGATAGAGGATTTCGCACAAGCTGCGAGACATCGAGGCATTAAACGGATAGTGCTTCTCGGAATGGGGGGATCCAGTCTCTGCCCTCTTATTTTAAGTCAGATCTTCGGGTCTAAAGAAGGTTTTCCCCTTTTAAAGGTCCTGGACACGACCGATCCAGATGAGGTAGAGCTTGTTGCCACAAGCGGAGACTGGAAAACAACACTCTTTTTAGTGGCGAGCAAATCCGGTACCACGCTGGAACCAAACGCCCTATTTAATTACTTTTGGCCATTGCTTGAAAACGAGTTATCTGATCCTGGTTCGCATTTTGTGGCGATCACAGACCCGGGAACTCCCTTGGCGGATTTGGGAAATGATCGAGGCTTTTTAAAGGTCTTTCTTAATCCTTCTGATATAGGAGGAAGATATTCAGCACTTTCTTACTTCGGCCTGGTCCCAGCGGCTTTGATCGGGGTGGATATTGACCGGCTTCTTCAAAGGGCTGAGGATATGGCCAGCAGGTGTGGTCCGGATATGCCATTGGATACGAATCCAGGCTACAGACTTGGTGAATTCTTGGGAGAATTCGGGGTCCAAAGCAGGGACAAATTGACCATCCTCACTGATTCAACCATCAAGCCCTTTGGCCTCTGGTTGGAGCAGCTTGTGTCAGAGAGTACCGGTAAAGAGACCAGGGGTCTGGTACCTATTATTGGCGAATCCACAGGGATTCCAGGATTTTATGGCGGAGAACGTATTTTTGTTTATCTTAGGATTAAAGGGAGTCCGGCTGAGGATTCTTTGCAAGATTTCGTCTTAGAGCTCCGTAGGTCTGATTTTCCAGTCTATGAGTTGTGGATAGAAGATTTGTATGACTTGGGAGCCCAGTTTTTCCTCTGGGAAATGGCTACCGCCATGGCCTCCTATTTTTTGAGTGTTAATCCTTTTGATGAACCGGATGTCCGACTTTCAAAAGAAAAGACCAGGGTGATTCTTGATGTATATCGAGCTGAAGGCAAGATGCCTGTAAAATTTTGGGTAGATCCAAATAGTCAGATGCATTTTCGGGCTTCTGAGATGCTGGCCGCGTCCATGAAGAGTCTGCCCAGGGCAATAAGAGACATATTTCACGTCTTGCCGACTTGGGGCTATTTGGCATTTCTCCCTTATCTCCCTTATGACCCTGAGATGGAAGACATAATAGGTAAAATGCGCTATCTTGTGAGAGAGACGAAGGGGTGCGCTACGACCATGGGCTATGGTCCGAGGTATCTCCATTCAACCGGCCAGATTTACAAAGGTGGACCCAGTTCAGCGGCTTTTTTGATGTTTACTCGAAGAAGGGCAAAGGACTATCCGGAGGTCCCTGATTTAGGTGTTTCGTTCTGGCACATACAGTTTGCCCAGGCAGTTGGAGACTTCGAGGCCCTTTCAGATGGAAGACTCAGAGCCATTCATGTGCATCTTCCTTCTGATTATCTGGTTGGATTACGGGATTTTAGCAAAGTCCTTTCAAGATCAATTGGCCTGAGGTAGATATCTGCTTATAGTAAACGCACGTTCATAACAGCCGTTTCACCTCTTCGTGGGATTGGCTCTTTTTTGTCGGGCAGGGGAGATTAAATTAAATGCCTATTCTGACCATATTGTCAGAAAAAGTGATTCACTGCTTATAAATGCAAGCAAAGAGGGACTGAAGAATGCCCCTATAGAACACGCTTAATTACTGATGGTTTATTTTTCGATATTTGTGTTGCGGTTGCACCTCAGTATTTCACTTTCCGTTACTATAATGTCCATTCTCTGGTCATGCTTTTGTAAGGAGATTTCCGGAAGGACCTGAAGGCTGAAGGCAAGTCCTATACGTAGCGCTTGTGGGGCTTCTATAGATAAAAAACGGTCAAAGTATCCTCCTCCATATCCTTTTCGGCCGCACTGGCGGTCAAATACGCTGCCCGGAATCACTATCATATCTATTTGAGACGGCCGTATTAACGAGGCCGTCTTTATATCCGGTTCTAATATACCATAGGCCCCGAGTCTAAGGTCTTTCTCCCAATCTTTTAAGAGAAAAGCCTCTAGCCTCCTGTTTACCACATCTGTCTTAGGTACAGCTACTTCAAGTCCACTGTTCAGCCTTTCTTTAATGAATTGATGTGTATCCACTTCGCTCCTGAAACTGACATAGATAAGCAGAATTCTGCTGGCATGGTATTCCTCAAGCCTCTTTAGATTTTCAATAATTATTTTGCTCAGGCAGATTACAGTTGATTGGGGAAGACGGTCCCGTTTGGAAAGAATTTGGCTACGAGAATAATCATAAAAAGGCATGTATTAAAAAAATTGAACTGACTACTGAGATTGATAAAAGATTCGAATACAGGAGGATTCCCGTACACAGGAATTTTGCCATACAGGCTTACAGCTCCCGTCTCTTAGCATAATATTTCTGCCCGAGGAGAGAAATTTCAAAGATCTCGCTGACAGACAAAGACATCCGTCTCTGCCAAAAAATTTTGATCCCACCACTTCCACGTTTGTTCCATCCTTGAGTTTGAGTCCAATCCGCCTAACAAACCACTGTGGAGCAACGATGACTCTAAAAACCCTTGTTTTACTCTGAAGAGTGAAGCACTGGAGCTGCATATAGGATCTTGCCGTGCAATGTTTTATGGTTCCCCTGACTACTATCTCTGTATTTTCATCGTAACCGATACTCTTGGCATGAACAGAGTCGTGATTAGTCAATAATAAAAGGGTAAATAAGATAAAAAACAAATATAAAACAACTTTTGGCTCAAACGCCTTATGGGCATTCATGGCTGATAAATGTGTGCCTCCGGTTGAGTTTGGAGAAAAGCTGAAAATATTTCCCCTGGACTAAATTTAGTAGTGTATATATGCATATTGCGTACCTTTTTAATATTCATACATAAATAGTTAAGCTTAATGAAAATATTTGAAACTTTTTACCATTTCGAAGTATTAGGTCTGGATTACGGCAGATAAGATATGCAATTATTGCAGATTTATGCAATTATTGCGCCTATGAAATGCATTTTTTGCACCAGCTTTAGGGTTGTTTACTTTCAGTTGTATTATCGGCATTCAGCAATTTCTGATTCAATGTCTTCAGGGCACCATCTTTTTTAATTTAAGTCTCTGGGATTAATGAATTTGCCAGTAAGCTGATATCTTTGAGTCAAATTCTCGAATTCCTGGGCTAAAGATTCGGTACAGAAAAAAGAAGGCCTGCTTGAAGAATTTCAAGAAGGCCTTCGGGGAGAGGAGGGTTGGGAGTAAAATGGATTTTTTGATTATTGTTCGTATGTTTTTATATTTAAGCAAATAACGTGCCATTTATTTTAAGAGACGATATTCCTTTAACTTATATTGAAGTGTTCTAATTGAAATTCCTAATATTTTTGCCGCATTGCCTCTATGTCCATCTGTTTCCCGAATGGTCGTCTCAATAGCTTCTTTTTCCAGGTCTCGTATACTGCGAAGCTGTTTAGTGGCAGACAAAGGGATGTCTTCGATAAAAGGGGTTTTTAACTGCGGCAGTGTCAGCTTGGAGTCCCGGCTTAAAATAATGGCTCGCTCAATAACATTATGTAATTCCCTCATATTGCCTGGCCATTCGTAAGATTTGATTTGTTTTAAGGAATCATCTGATATTTCCGAGACCTTTTTCCCTACCCTCATTGATATTGATTGTACGAGATAATTAGTTAGCTTTTGAATTGCACCAAGGCGCTTTCTCAGGGGAGGAAGATTGACTGGAAAGACATTCAAACGATAGTAAAGGTCTTCTCTAAAGCGTTTTTCCCGTATACCTGTCATCAGATCCTGGTTGGTAGCAGCAATTATTCTTGCTCTGGTAGTAAGGGTATTGGTGCCGCCAACCCTTTCAAATGTCCTTTCCTGTAATATTCGCAGAAATTTTGCTTGAGCGGATAAGGGCATTTCCCCTATTTCATCCAGAAATATAGTCCCATTTTGAGCAAGCTCAAATTTGCCCCTCTTGGTTTTGATCGCTCCGGTAAAAGCGCCTTTTTCGTGTCCGAAGAGTTCGGACTCAATAAGTGTTTCAGGTATTGCAGCACAATTAAGCTCTACAAATGGACCTTTTCGCTCGCTTAAATGGTGAATAGCCTTGGCTGCGAGGCTTTTCCCTGTACCACTTTCTCCTTGCAGTAATACTGTGGCGTCTGTTTTGGCTACATGCTGTATTTCTCTCCAGACCTCTTCCATACCCGCGAAAAGTACATCGGTAGGTGGAAGGCCTTCGGCAAGTTGGTCTCTCCATATGGAGTTTGCCGCCATGAGGGTCTGACGTTCCGATACCCTGGATACTGCTATTCTTAATTCATCCGGATCTTTGAGAGGCTTTATTAGGTAGTCTAAAGCCCCTTTTTTCATGGCCTCCACAGCATTTTCCACAGTGGCATAGGCTGTAAGTATTATGAAATCGATTTCCGGTTTTTCCGATCTTACCTTTTTCAAGAGATCGAGACCGCTTATACCAGGCATTTTGAGATCAGTTATTACAAGGTTGGGAGAAAATTCATCAATGATGCTAAGGGCCTTGATGCCGCTGCTGGCGGATTTAACTTGATAGCCTGAACGAGTCAGAATCCGGGTAAGAAGAACGGTCAAAGATCTTTCGTCGTCTACTACCAGAATACGAAAATTATTGGGTTCCATAGTCATTTTTTTGTTTCTAATCTAATTATTTAAGCTTATTCTAGCAAGTCATTATGGATTGTCTTTTTCTTATAAATCCCATAGCAGGGGACCGCACAGGTAAAAAAATTGCTGATAAACTAAGGCGTAGCCTTCATGTACGGGATTTCCGTAATCGTGTTTTTTTTACCGATCCCGAACTGATTGAAACTCAGATACCCTCATTGGCTTCAGGCCGTGACCTGGTTGTGGTTGCAGGAGGTGATGGCACAGTGTCGGCAATTGCGTGCATACTAGGTACTCTCGACAGGCCACCGCCCCTTGCCGTTTTGCCTCTTGGTACTGGAAACGATCTGGCTAGAAGCCTGGGTTGGTGGGAAGTATGGAAACATGGCAGCCTTGACTATTTCTGGTCAGGAATTATCGCTGGAAAGGTTGAAGCGATAGACCTCTGGTCCTGTGAAGAGGATTCCAGATTTATAGGTTATGCGGGTTTTGGCCTTGACGCTAGGATAGTGGCCTCTGTTTCCAGAATACGCACGAAAAGTCTATGCCATAATTTGGGGAAGAGAAGTAACCAGTTTCTTTATGTTGCTTTTGGTCTGAAATATATACTTTTACTTATGCTAAAACTTGGTGCGACCGGGATGGAAGTCTGTTTTTTTGATAAAAAAGGCGATATGAATAAAATCAGGCTGAGAGATCATGCTGCTTTGATCCTTTCCAATATTGATCGCTATGCGGGAGGCGGCACTCTTGCTTCTTCATCTTGTTGGAACGATGGAAAACTAGAAGCCTATGTAATTCCAACAGTCAGGGCATATCTGGGACTGCTATTGAGGGGTCGCGTTGCTTATCTTGCAAATCCCAGGGCCACTTATCAGGCCTGTTCTGTAAAAATCATTGGGAAACAAAATCTTCCTGTACAGCTTGACGGTGAATGGATAAAAGAATGCGCGGAAGGTCATGCGATTAAAATAAGACATGTGAGGGCTTTACCAGTACTCGTACCTCCGGCCGACTTTACTGTAAAGGCAACTATCGGCAGTTGCTGGGCCAAAGGCCCAATCCTAAAAAAGGATACTCCATCGATACTGCCGGATCCTGCTGGAACTAGACGTAATTGAACTTTTTGAAAAAAATTTGTCTCAAGCTCAGTTCTGTCCGAAGAGTAAAATAAACAGTCAAAAGAATTTCAACAGGTAATTCTTTTAAAGGTGAACAGATATCTATTCCGGGAGGATTGTCATGCCTGAAAGACGAAAAATACCGCGTTATCCGGCCAAGTTTCGAGTATATTTCCCAAATTTCAATATATGGGGAAATACTTCCAATATCTCATTAGATGGATGTTATGTGGCGGTAGATGTCCCCATGTCTCAAGGGTTCATCACTGACTTGCTGATTGACTTGCCTGTAGTTGGGGTAATCGCTCTTAAGGGTTATATACAGCATTTAGGAAAGGCGAATTCAGGGGCCGGCCTCCAGTTTGTCCAGGTGAGGTTTGAGTTTGCCCAGTCAGATTACTTCAATTTATACTCACAATTTTTAAAGACCATATCGCAACTTGAGAAAATAAGAGCAGATTACATGGATCTGGTTCAACAGGATCGGCTGAAACTTTGTACTATGCCAATTGAGCCGGAAAACGCCGAAACTCCTTCAGGCTCTTGAAAGATTCAAGATTTCAGCAAGAGATAAAAGAGTGAGGAAACGATTTGATTAATTTGCTGACATTCATTGGGCACGCTCTGGTCTTTTTGCTGGGTACCTGTATAGGCAGCTTTTTGAATGTGTGCATATGCCGGTTGCCTCAGAATATGTCGATAGTAAAACCCGGTTCTGCCTGCCCGAAATGTGGTCACAGGCTGAAATGGTGGGAGAACATCCCGATACTGAGTTTTTTGTTTCTAAAGGGTAAATGCAGATCTTGCGGGAAGGGGATCTCCTTGAGGTATCCCACAGTAGAGTTATTAAGTGGTCTTCTGGCCCTTGCGCTTTGGTATAGGTTTGGCTTTGGCCCTGAATTTTTTATTTATTTTTATTTTTCAGCATGTCTCATAATTGTGACATTTGTTGATTTTTCGCATCAAATCATTCCGGACGCCGTGTCTTTGTCTGGAATCGCCGTTGGTTTCCTTTCTTCCTTTTTGCTTCCCGGATTGTCGTGGTGGGATTCTCTGCTGGGGATATTAATGGGTGGTGGCATCTTGTTTCTTGTGGCATGGGGATATTATATTTTAGCTCACCGGGAGGGAATGGGAGGTGGAGACATCAAACTCCTTGCCATGATAGGTGCCTTTTTGGGCTGGCAGGCGATACCGCTTGTGATCTTTTTGAGTGCTGCGGTGGGTTCAGTTGCTGGCCTGGCTTTAATGTCAGTCCATAAAGGAGATAGACACATGGCTATATCTTACGGTCCCTTTTTGGCTGGGGCTGCTCTTATAACACTGTTTTGGGGACGTGAACTTACAGCCTGGTATTTGGTTTTTATCTCCAGAGGCTAAAGACGTTCTGTAAAAAGAGGATGTTAAGAAAGTTTTCTGATCAGGAAAATACCGTGGGTAAACGTCGGATTCTAGTTATTGATGATGAATATGACGTAAGGAATATAGTTGCCGGCATATTGACTTCTAAAAAGGCCGGATACGATGTTGTCCAGGCGGCTAATACCATTGAAGGACTGGATCTGGCACAAAAACAGTCCTTTGATCACATTATTAGTGATATTTACATGCAGCCTGAGGACGGGCTCCAATTTCTAAAAAAAGCCAAGGACGCCGGCATATCGGCCAATATCATAATGATGTCCGGCCAGGCCGATATTGATATGGCCCTTGAGGCTATAAAGATAGGGGCGTGTGATTTTATCTTTAAACCCTTAGTGTCTGAACATCTGCTTTTCGTATTGCGCAGGGCTGAGGAAAAGACCATAATCCTAAAAGAAAATGCCTTTTTAAAGGCAGAGGTACAAGAAAAATATTCGTTTCACAATATTGTTGCCAAGAGTCCTCAGATTAGACACATTTTTGAGGTCATTCAAAGGGTATCGGATTACAAGACAACGGTGCTGATAACCGGTGAGAGCGGTACAGGAAAAGAACTTGTAGCGAAGGCAATTCACTTTAATAGCATCAGGTCGAAGGCACCGTTTGTACCAATTAATTGCGGGGGCATCCCTGAGAATCTGCTTGAAAGTGAACTATTCGGTTATGTAAAAGGGGCCTTCACAGATGCTGTCAAGGCCAAAAAGGGACTCTTTGAAGAGGCCAATAAGGGGACACTGTTTTTAGATGAGTTGGGTGAGATGCCTTTGGCTCTGCAGGTCAGGCTTTTGAGGGTGCTGCAGGAAGAAGAGGTGAGACCTTTGGGCGATACGCGCTGTATCCAGGTAGATGTGCGGATAGTGGCGGCCACTGCAAAGGATCTTGCACAAGAGGTGAATAAAGGCAATTTCAGAGAGGACCTGTTTTACAGAATAAATGTGCTCACAATAGTTATACCTGCCCTGAGAGACAGGAAAGAGGATATTCCATTACTGGTTGATCACTTTATAAAAAGGTATAATTTACGCTTGAATAAGAAGGTGGAGGGGGCCAGTCCTGAGGTGATACAAGTTTTTCTGGAGTACAGGTGGCCTGGTAATGTCCGTGAGCTTGAAAATGCCATAGAAAGAGCAATGGTCTATTCGGATACCTCAATAATACATATTGGCGATCTTCCGCCTCATATAAAGGCAGGTCTTGAAGACGAAGGCACGCCTCCTCTATCAGGCCTTGATATATCAGACTTTTCCATTAAGAAGAGCAGCAAGATTCTGGAGCGAGAACTTATATTAAAGGCACTCGACAAAACCAGAGGCAATAAAACCAAGGCCTCCCGTCTTCTTGAGATCAGCCTGCCCGCCCTTTTATACAAGATGAAGGACTATGGTCTTGAGACAGAATTTTAGTATGCAAAAGGCCTTCCGGCAGAAACCAGTAATCAGGAGTAATTGCTAAATCAATCCCACTGACTTCTTCAGTGATTTTACTTCAGATTCAGTCAATATTCTGTATTTGCCAGGCTGTAATTTCCCAAGTTTTACCGGCCCTATTTTAATACGTACAAGTCTGATTACTGGATGGTTTATCTTATTTAACATCAACCTTATCTGTCGTTTTCTACCCTCTTTCAGCACAATTTCCAAAATTGTTGAGCGCCTTGTATTTTTTCGTACACTTATTTCACAAGGCAATGTCATTCTGCCCTCTATATCTATACCCTGTCTGAGAAGTTCCAGCACCGCCTGCGAAGGTCTTCCACGCACGGTTGCCAGGTACGTCTTCGTAGCCTTGTGGCTTGGATGTAATAGCCTGTGGGTCAATTTCCCGTCATTCGTGAGGAGCAGCAACCCCTCACTGTCTTTGTCAAGACGTCCAACAGGATAGATTCGCCAGGGGACTTTTCCCAGCAGATCCATTATAGTGTTCCGTCCGTAGGGATCATGGATTGTAGTCAGTATCCCTTTGGGTTTGTTAAGCAAAAGATAAATGGGCGAACTTTTACAAATTATCTCGGTCTTATCAACACAGATGACATTCATGTATGGATCTACCTTTGAGCCAAGTTCCTTAACAATTCTGTCATCTACAGTGACCCGGCCTGAACGGATGAGTGTCTCTGCTTTTCTTCTTGAGCAAACACCGGCATCGGCAAGGTATTTTTGCAGTCTTATCATAACTGGCCTATAGTGATCATCTGGAGCATCAAATATGATATCAGAATTCTACCTTTAAAAAGCAATACGCGTGCATTGCTTTAATTTTTGCATAATGTGAGACATATGATAGTGAACAATTATCAGATGTGGAAATTTTTATGCCCTGCATCCCGGTCTTTTTGAGCAGGGTAATATTTTTTTTAAGTTCCTGGTCCTTTAATTATATCATAAATTTGGAGATTATTGTTTTCCAATGCTATGTCCATATTTTTCAATTTTTCTGATAATCCATTTGATGCCACATTTCAGGAAAGTGGTTGTGAGTTTCGCCAGTACGAATTACATCTAACCGGAAGGCCGTAAAAGTAATATAAGGTGTGATGGAGGCACGGTTCTGACACGACTATTACTGATGATATATAACCTTATTCAGGTCACGACCCTGCCGTTCTTGGGTCCTCTGGCCCTGTTATATTTTTTTTCCAGGTCTAAGTATAGGGGCCATTTGGCAGGAAGGCTCGGAAGACTTCCCGACCTCTCCCCCATCCAAGGGCGGTCTCCAAGAATATGGGTTCATGCCTTGTCAGTTGGGGAAGTAAATGCAGCATCGCCTCTTATAAAGGGTATCTCCCAAAGATGGCAAGGGGCAGGGATAATCTGTTCTGCCACCACGGCTGCGGGGCTCACTAATCTCAGAAAAAAGCTGGGCCGTACCGCCCATGTGATAACAACAGCTCCTTTTGATCTGTTGCCTTTAGTAAATAGAGTAATAAAGGAAATTTCACCTGACTGCTTTATTCTGGTTGAGACGGATATCTGGCCCAACCTGATATGGAGCATGAGACAATCAGGTATCCACACAATGTTGGTAAATGGCAGTCTCTCTTCCCTTTCAGCAGGGAGACTTTCACATCTGGGGCCTGTTAAGGACATACTATACGGGGGCTTTGATTCGCTCGCCATGCAGTCACCCTATGACAGTAGACGGCTCTTGAAGCTTGGTTGCAATCCGGACAAAGTGAGTGCTCCGGGAAATCTGAAATACGATATTGAAGTGCCCAAAATTGAAGAATCTGAAAAAGTGCTTCTCAGAAAGGCAACAGGCCTGAAGGATATGTCACCACTCTGGGTGGCTGGAAGCACGCATCCTGGTGAGGAAAGTTTGATATTTGCCGTCCACAGGGACCTTAAACAGTCGTTCCATGGGCTACAACTTCTCATAGCTCCGAGGGACCCAAAACGTGGATTCGAACTGGAAGCTTTAGCTAAAGAGATGGGTTTTAAGGTCGCAAGGCGCAGCAGTATGATTGCGAAGTCGGGTGTGGTAGACATAGTGGTATTGGATACGCTTGGGGAGCTTTTAAAGTGCTACAGTCTTTGTGATATAGCATTTGTAGGTGGAACCCTTGTGAATATCGGTGGCCATAATCTTCTCGAACCGGCAGCTTATGGAGTACCGGTAATCTTTGGTCCTTATGTTGAAAGCGCACGCTCCATAGCGGAAGATCTTCTTGCCTGTGGAGGGGCTAATCGTGTATCAGGCAAAAAAGAATTGAAAGAGGTTCTAAATAGGCTTTTTCAAAACCCTGGTGAGTGCAGAGATATGGGCAACAAGGCAAAGGCCCTTTTACAAAAAAATCAGGGTGCTGTCTCCAGGTATCTGGATCTTATAACGAAAGCTCTTGAAAGGATTCAGTGATTGAGTGGGTGATTTATGCTGTTGAACCACAAAACCTTATCACTTCTCCTGGCACTCGGCAGGCCTCTTTCGCCCCTTTACAGCAGCCTCATGAAGATAAGGGCATTGGCCTACAGTAGGGGATACCTTGTCACGAGCAGACTTCCTTGTCCTGTGATAAGCATAGGAAATCTTTCCCTTGGCGGGACAGGAAAGACCCCTCATGTATTAGCCGTTGCTAACTGGCTGAAGAACAGCGGGATTAATCCGGCCGTTGTAAGTAGAGGGTATGGTGGAAGGGTGGGGCGCAGCCCTCTTATAGTCTCCGATGGTAAGGATGTGCTGGCTTCACCGCGGGACGCCGGAGATGAACCAGTAATGATGGCTCAGGTCCTTCTCGATATCCCAGTTGTGGTCGGTTCAGACAGGTTTGCCGCCGGGGAACTGGCTATAGAGCGCTTTGGTGTACAGGCAATCGTCCTTGACGACGGGTTCCAGTATATGGCCCTTTTCAGGGATGTTGATCTCGTATTATTGCCCGCAATAAATTTTTTTGGTACGCAGTGGGTATTTCCTGGGGGCGATCTGAGAGAGCCTGTCTCGGGCCTTTCCAGGGCAACTGCGATCCTTCTGACCAAGGCGAATGCATTATCTCTTGCCGATCAGGAATCAGGCAGGCGGGAGCTTCAGGCGATGATTCCTGGTCGCCCCGTATTTCTGAGTGAGATGCGGGCTTTGAGATTCATTTCAATGGAGGCGGAAGTGGCAAGTCCTGACGTACTGCAAGGTAAACCGCTATTTGCCTTTTGTGCACTGGCTGATCCAGAATCCTTTTTTACAACCCTGGAAAATCTCAAGGTGGATGTAAAGGGTAAAGTAGCGTTTCCCGATCACTATTCATATAAGGGGAAAGACTTGATTAAGCTCATGACACAGTGCCGGAGACAGGGAATAAAGGCACTTGTGACTACAAATAAGGACAGGGTAAAGATAGAGCCTGTTTGGCGTCAGCTTGCCGCCAATGATGAACAACGTCTTCCAATCTGGGTATTGGAGATAGAGGCCAAACCCGAGGAGGGGCTCTGGAATATGCTCACGGCGTATCTAAATAGTGCAGGGATAGAGGGTAAATAAGAGATATGGATATCAGTCTTTTGAAACGCCTGACCATGGCACCCGGCATTTCCGGTGGGGAAGGAGCGGTAAGAGATATTATTGAGGAAATACTAGAAGGGCTGGCAGCAGAGATCAACACGGATGCTATGGGTAGCCTTATCGCAAGGGTTCCAGGAGAAGGGCCGAGGCTGCTCATCGATGCGCATATGGATGAAGTCGGACTCATGGTACAGTACGTTGATGGATTGGGTTTCATAAAGGCGATAACTGTGGGAGGTATAGATCCTAGGGTGTTATACGGCCAGTCAGTTATTGTCTGGGGGACTAAGCCTTTACCCGGGATTATAGGCTCGGTGCCGCCGCACCTTTTGTCTGAAAAGGAAGGGCAAAAGGAAAGGGTAATTCCTGTGGATGAGCTGTTTATAGATTTGGGCCTGCATCCCGAAGAAGTCAGATCTTATGTCAAGGTCGGTGATCCGGTGACCTTTCCGGGTACATGGTCTGAGAACGATGGCTTTCTTCAGGCCAAGGCCTTTGATGACCGTGCGGGATTATTTGTGATGCTTGAGGCCTTGAGGCTGATTCCAAAGCCGGAATGCGATCTGTATCTTTTGGCCTCGGTGCAGGAGGAAGTGGGTCTGAAAGGTGCAGGACCTGTTGCAAGGAGGATTGATCCTGACCTGGTGCTGGCGCTCGAAGGTACTATGGCCAATGACCTGCCAGGAGTGCCGCCCCATAATATATTTGCCCGGCTTGGGGGAGGTCCTGAAATCAGGTTAAGCGATGGAAGATTCCTGGCAGACAGGGCATGGAGTAATTTCCTGATCCATCTGGCCGAAGAGGCGGGAATTCCGTATCAAGTAGTGGTAAAAAAGGTTGGAGGTACAAATGCCGCGGCTTTGCAGGTGGAAGGTACAGGGGCAAGGGCGGCTGCGCTGTCTGTACCTGTAAGGTATATTCACGCCCCGGTAAGCTTGTTAAATAAGTCAGACCTGGAGGCGGCTATTGCTTTGGTGGCAAGGGTGCTTAAGGAGGTGAAACATTTTGAGCCCGATTTATTTTTATGAGCTACTTATAGCCAGTTATTAGCAGTGCTTGCATATCTCCTCAAATCTTGAGAAAGGTATATGTTACAGAACAAAGAATATTTTAACCATCCCCTTATACTTACGCTGCATCATGCCTACCTATTAAGGTATCGTCTTTTGATACATTGAAATTACGACTCCATTAAATAACTTTTTGCTGCCTTTAATAAGTGTAAATTTCTCTTTTTTTATTAGACTTAATAATCCACTATTCCTTATGTAGTTTTTAAAGTTAATATAATGTTCTTTGCCACCCATTCTCTCAATTAGGTTTATCAGTATTTTGATAAATTTATCAGTATTAGTGTCAAAATTATAATCAACAATAAGTATAAATCCCTCTTTTTTAATAAGTCTATATACTTCTTCTATAATTTTTTTTTGAGTAATTTTATTCTTTTCATGTAATGCAAAACTGATAATTATAATGTCAAATGATTCATTTTTAAAATTTGTTTTTGTTGCATCTCCATTATAAATTTTTATCGAAGAATTATTTTTTTTTGCTATTTCCAACATTTTATTGGATATATCCAGACAATGAAGATCTTTAAAACCATTTTTTGATAGTAATTTAAGCTGATTGCCAGTACCACAACATAAATCTAAAATTGATTTTTCTTTATATTCCAAAAGCATATTCATTACTGCAATTCTTATTGGCTTAAGAAAAATATAAAGAACTGGATCATATATTATGGCTATGAAATCATACTCACTTTTCATTTTATGTGAAATCTATTTATACTATTGAACAAATATCAAAAAGTCTGAAAAAAAGGTTGCCTAAAGGCAAAAATAATAAATAAAGAATGAGAGAGACCTTTAAACCAAATCCAGCCCGCCTTGGTTCATTTTGTAATACTTGTTTGACATCGCTTCTATTGTGGAACGAATCTGAGATATTATTATCCATGCCTTGGCAGGGTAGTTGTGCAGCACAGAGATAAGACGTTTTACTGTTTTTTCGTCAAGACCGGTTGTCGGCTCATCCAACAAAAGGATCTTCGGTCTCATGGACAATATGGTTGCCATGGAGACCAAGCGTTTTTCCCCGCCTGAGAGTTGATAGGGAACCCTGTTTTTTAGATGGGATATCCCCAGTTTATCCAGTGTCCGCTCTGCCCTGTCTGTTGCCTCATGACGTTTCATTCCCATATTTAACGGCCCGAAGGCCACGTCTTCCAATACAGTGGGACAGAAGAGCTGGTCATCAGAGTCTTGAAAGAGCAGGCCTATTGCGCCTCGGATTTTTTTAAAGTCCTGCTCGGTTTCGCACCTTTTCCTGAATACGGTTATTTCCCCCTCAGCAGGCTTGAGAAGGCCAAGTATTATGTGGAGTAAAGTTGTTTTACCTGCACCGTTTTCCCCTAAAAGACCGATTTTGTCACCCTCTTTCAGACTTAAGCTGAGCCCTTTCAGCACAAGATTTCCATTTGGATATGCAAAGGATATTTTGTTAAGGTTTATCAACTCCATGCTGACGACCACTCAACTCCAATTACGAAAAAGAGGTATGCAGTTGCAAGACCCCCCAGGCAGATGTCTGAAGGGCGGAGTCGAAAATGGGAAAGCAGCCAGAAAGTGCCGTCAAAACCCCTACACAACATTGCCTTTTGCACTCTTTCGCCCCTTTCAAGGCTTTTGATAAACAAGGTCCCAATAAGATGACCATAAGTTCGATAGGTATGCAGGTTAGACCCCGGTTTGAATCCTCGGACCTTGATAGCCTGATTCATATGATGGAATTCAGAATCGATAACGTGAAAGTACCTCCAGGAAAAAAATATGAGTTGCACTATCTTGGAAGGGACTCGAAAGTGTGCCAGGGCATGCGCCAGTGAAAATATGGTCGATGTAGATAGCAGGGCAAGGTTTGTCAGTATTATCGCGTTGCATTTGAGGGTTATTGAAAAGGCAAGGTTTATGCCCTCGAATGTAATTATAACAGATCCCCAGTTGACGATGCCGGACCCGGTTGTTGTCCATGGGAGTATTAGCCACAACATCATGACAAAGAGATTAACAACAAACAGACGACGGAATATTTCCTTTAAAGAAAGGCGGGCCGCCATTACCAGGAGTAAGCCGCCCAACAGGGCAAGGATCTGTCCTACCTGACTTTCGAGCCCCACTATTACAAAGGCATATATCACTGCCAGCAGTATCTTTACTCTGGGATCTGCAGAATGAAGTATCGATTTACCTGAGGCAAAACGTTCGCAGGTCACTTCTTTCGCTTTTTCTGAGCGAAATATATTGCCAGGCCCATCAGCCCGGCAATATATCCCAACCCGGCAACCACGTCTCTGAATTTTACTCTATCACCCTGTTCAGCCAATCTGAACAGCTGCTCCTTTATAGGGTTGAGTTTACGGTCAAGAATCTGTTCAAACTCTTTGCTGTTAAAGGCTGTCGTCCCTGTGCCGGCATCTTCAGACGCCTTAAATTCTTGTTGGAGTTCAGAATCCTCAGTGGTCTGGAGACCTGCGTGTCCTGCTTCTAATACCCCAGTCCCAGTATGTGATTTCAGATCCTTCACAGATACTAGCGCCTCAGCCCTGTGTCCCATTCCTGCCTCAAGGATAAGGCGGTAGTTGCCGTCTCGGGGCGGCGTAAAAGATAATTCTCCCTTTTCATTCGTTATTCCACGAAAGACCTCTTTGCCTTTAGAGTCAAAAACCCGGATAGTGGAATTTATGGCCTTTTTCCCGCTTGAAAAATAGCCTTCAGCCATGATCATATTGCCTTCATACCAGGCAAACAGGTTGACTCTATGGGCCTGTGCCGAGCTGCAGAACATAACCAAAATCGGGATTATGATTATAGAGACAAACATCGATTTGGCGGTGTGAAAGTTCATATTATTCTTGATGATTTTTAATTACTTCAGATTTTGTCTTTAAGAGAAAAGATATTATCAAAACAGACAGTAAACCCTCGGCTATGGCAATTGGAATGTGCGCCGCAAAAATGAGCTTACTCAAAGGAATAAAGGGATCTCCGGACATTGACAGAGCGCCTGCTACCATGGCTGCGCTCATAATAACCGCACCTGCTCCGGCAACGGCTGTCATAATGAGAGCGCACATACGCGAATCACTGCGCAAGGCTGGTCTTGCCAAAGCACCCATTAATATGGAAGGAAGCGCCATATTCAGTGTATTGACACCAAGAGTAGTAAATCCGCCGAACTGAAAGAGCACTGCCTGGAAAAACAGACCTATGAAAATTGCAGGGAATGCAGCCCATCCCAACAATATACCCAGGATTCCGTTAAGTACCAGATGAGCGTTAGAAGGGCCTATGGGGATATGTACAAGTGATGCCAAAAAGAATGCTGCAGTGAGCAGGGCTACCTTGGGTATTTCCTGGACATCCATACGGCGCAAACCGATAGCAAGGCCCATGACTGTTCCAGCGCCTCCGGCCAGTAAAACAGGGGCTGTCAAGACCCCTTCTGAAATATGCATTTTTTACTTGTTCTTATAAGCGTGTTGGAATAATTCTATACGGCCTTTGGTTCCGGAATCGGGTAGTTATCTCAAAATTCAAGAAACAGAAAGGCTGCACTCGGGGAAAGCCCTTTTACCCATGGGGGCATCAATTCATGTCCGCCACATATACCCATAAAACAGCGCCCAGCTCAACCGGTACCTCTCTATCCTCGTGTTTCATTTTTTTATTTGCTTCGTTGAGTGCCGCAAACCCCCACCATCCCTCTTTCGGAATAGAATAGAAAAAGATACCAAAGGCATCTGTGTGTACAACCTGCGTCACATATGGGCCTGCCGGTGCCGTAATCTTTTTGTCTTTGTTATAAAATTCTATTTCTATTTCACTGTTGGGAGCGGGTTTTCCGTCCAAAAGTACCTGCCCGACGAAGACATTGCCTGTCCACAGGCCATACGGCCGGGTTAGAGGTATGATCTCAGTCTTCAGGCCAACCGGCTGATGCCAATCTTCTTCCAGTCCGAATGCATTTACGACTACTTTGGTGAAGTGTTGTATATAGCATTGTTCTGCAGGCTCCCAATAAGGCTGTGGTACAAAGTAGAATATATAGTCTCCAGGGCTTCTCAGATCAGCCGTTCCGATCCATGTCGTGCATCCGTTTATGGATTTTTTTTTCAGGCTGTTCAAAAGGTCCTTGTTTTCGCCCCTTACTACCACAGCAAAACTCTCTGGCTTTTGGAGTTCCATGAATCCCTGTTCAAAGGGATGCATAAATTGACACCAAAGGGTTATTTGCCTGGATTCATTTGCTTCTATGATGTCATCAGATGGCAACAATACCCCAAAATGGGCCATGCCGATACCAGGAATCAGCCAACCCAATATAAGAAACAGGAAGAAAGACAGCCCCAGTTTTTTAGTAAAAAATTTCATTGATAATACTCCTTTAGGATAGATAAATTAAACATAGAAGACATTATTTTGGTAGTCAATATTTAAAAAAAGTGTTACTGGTTTTACGATTTTGAAATCTTGCCGGAACAGGCTTGACATCATTATGAATTGTGTTAAAGAATTGCTCACATATGGGCCGTTAGCTCAATTGGGAGAGCAACTGACTCTTAATCAGTAGGTTCGGGGTTCGATCCCCTGACGGCCTACCAGAAAAAACAAGCACTTATGGCTTTTGCTGTAAGTGCTTTTTTATTTGGTGTGTGAATTGGTGTGGGACTTTTTCTGAAATGACATCAGAAAATTAAAGAAAATATTCTTTTAACGGTTTTAGATATAATCTAAGAATTTTAAGAGATAAATTTTTCCCAATCGAAAATCGTGATGAATTAATTGAAAAATTAGAAAAAAGTTCAATGATATCAATACGGAAGAATCTGAATGGCTCAATTTAATAGAACGTGCTAAATTATTAAAGGTCAATTATATGCAATTGGCTACCGCCACTTAAACAAATTTACCCATCTTGATTCTAATAACAGAGATTACTTTTTTGAAGAAGTAAATGGGACTTTGATGTTCTACGATTTTAAAGAAACAAATAAAAAAAGGAACTTTAATCCTTGCATTAAAATATTCTAATTATTTTATCGAAATTCTGTTTGAAAATTTTTCAATAGAAATAGAAGGATATGATGATTTTAAAAGAAGAATACTTCAGACCAAATTATAATTTTTGAAAATAGAAGTTTCTATGCAAACAAAGGAAGACATTAAAGAAGTTGAAAATGTTGATGAAAAACAGATCAAAAAAGCTATGTTTTATTCTGTCATTCCATCAATTATTATTTGGTTAATGATAATGACTCCGATAGTATTAATCTATACAACTTATATTGAGCCAAAAGAAATTGAAGGTAGTTTAGAAATTCCAGAATGGTTAGTTATGCCAGCATTATTTCTTATTATAGGACTTTTAGTATTCATATGAAAAGTTCTTACAAATATTATTTCAATCAAATTAAATAAGAAAAAATCAAAATGATATCTAATCATAATGGAAAAGGGAAGAACTATGGCGCTAAAATTGATTTCTAGTGGTTTAAATAGCGTAATTGGACTGATCAGATCTATTCCACCTCTGTATCGAGCGGCTAAAAGAGTGCGTGACTGGGTGTGTAAATCATATCTCGAGGAGATTTCGCAAATACGTGAACATTATTCACAATTGCTACAGAAAGTTGAAATGCTTCAGCGAAACTCCATATATCTGGAATTTGCACCGCCAGGTCATTATTATTCTCCTCTTCCGAACCTAGATGATTTGAGGGAAAATCAGGATCGGATTTTTTCACAGGCATATCGAGATTTGCCTGGGGTAGATCTCGACCCAGAATCTATGGTGAAATTATTGGAGCAGTTTAAGGTCATCTATCCGGAGTATGTTTTTTGGAAACGCGATTCGGTTTTCCGTTTTGATCCCTATAGCGGCACATTCTCATTGGGAGATGCTATCGTGTTCTTCTGTATGATTCTTCATAAGAAACCGAAACGTATTGTTGAGGTAGGTGCAGGGATGTCTACTTGTTTGATGTTGGATATTAACCGTTATTTTTTTAATGATGCTATGCGCATAACCAGCATTGAGCCTTACCCAGATCGTTTGATGGCGATGATTCATCCGGAAGATTCAAGCCGCTTTCATCTGATCCCCCAAAGACTCGAGGATATAGATTTAGATATATTTTCTGCTCTGGAAGCGAATGATATTGTTTTTTTTGATTCAACGCATGTGAGCAAGTGCAATAGTGACGTAAATCACATATTCTTCGATCTATTGCCGCTTTTAAAACCAGGGGTAGTAATCCATTTCCATGATGTTTTCTATCCTTTCGAGTATCCTATGAGGTGGTTACTGGAAGTGGGTGCGGCTTGGAACGAAAACTATCTTCTACGAGCTTTCCTCCAATACAATAAATCGTTTAAGGTACTTTTCTTTGGTAATTATCTGAACTTGTTTCACAGAGATAGGATAGAGCAAATAATGCCGCGCTATCTGGAGTGGCCGAGTTTTTCTATCTGGTTGCAGCGAGTTTGTGGTGAATAGCTGTATTCACGGACAACCCCCAGCCGTGGTTAAACACACATCATCTATTCAGGTAGTACCTGATGTTGCAGTGGTAATTAAGAATCTAGCAAAATATGTACCTGAGGTTGAAGAGAATACAGTTTTATAGTTTCTCCATCCTGGCTTAAGCGCGACCCATTCAGCAGTTTGCCCAATGATTTCTTTGTTGATGTCGAGCCAAAGTATATACAGCTGGCGAACCCGTTTCGCGTCTACCGTTCTGACCCAATAAGAAACGGTATAAAAGCTGTTTTGGCCAACGGATGTATTCTGGAAAGCTCTATTGATAGATGGATCAGTGATTAATAACGCTATATGGCCGGAATGGGATTGGCTGCCATCTGTAGATATTTCCGGGTTACCTAATCAAGTTCGGAGAGGATATCTGCAACAATATTCTTTATCCAGTACCCCACAGGCAATTCGTGTTCAGCATACCTATTCTTCTCCGTGTCTATTTCAAGTATGACCGGAGACTTTTGACAGAGTTCTGCCATTGTGCCAGGGAAAGTCTTGAGATCTTCTTTCATACCACGCTTTGCCTTCCAGACGGAATTCCAGGCCTTGTGATGGTAATTCACACATTTGGAGATTACGCCATATTTTATCCCCATCTTCATGCCATAGTCGCTGACGGCCTACCAGATATATCAAGCACTTAACTTACTTTAGTTAAGTGCTTTTTTTATGGTAATATGTCTTGAACTAAGAAGAGTGCTTTTTCTCTCTCACAGAAACATTATCCTGGTGCGGTTTTTTTGGTGATTTGCCTAATTTTTGAAGGGTTTTTATAGTGCTATGCTGTGAAGAAACTTTGAGGAAATTTCGCGCAGATTCTCATTTAAGAATTGCTTTTTTAAGATTCAATTGCCTCAGAATTGCCTTTCTCTATCCAGCTCTCAAAGCAGGCGATCAGCGGACCCAAAAAAGTGGCCAGCACTTTTTGGAATCTTAATGGATTGCAGACGTGCACCAGAAGCCAGAGGAACTAAAACAGCGTTTTGTTTCCATTTACATTACTTTGTCGGCAGGCCAATAACCATTAATTTTTTTTAAACTGTTCTAAGTGTTTAACCTTTACTTTGTCCTTATTTGGATGGTTTATAAATCCTAGAGCATAACAAAATGAGCTGCGTTAAGTGGATCTTATTTGGTTAACCCTAACTGCCCCTGGTTTATCTTGTTGACATACTTCCCCTTAACGATCTGCACGGTCGCAATTCGCTTATCGCAAAAAGGGCAGTAGATATTAGTACCTTCCTGCGAGTAATCATTTATGAATATGCCGGTATAGTCTTCTGTTATTCGGTCCCGATGAATCTTCAACAACCTTCTTCCCGGTCCTTTTTTATATTTCAGTAACTTTTGACCGCACCGGCAATAAATTGTAATAATCTTGTATTTGGTGAGCTTCTTCAATAGGAAAGCCTTTATTGTTTTGGTTCAGTATCAGCTGTCTGCTAAGGAAAATCTTGCCTGGCGGCATGGTCCTCGCCGTTTTTACAACCGCCATGTTGGACATTAATGCTTATCATTTTTGAAACAGGTCAGAGTTCGTTTCGCTCCGCTCGAAAACAACGCGATCGGACTCAACGATATAAATCAGCAGCCAGTCGGATTCGACATGGCATTCCCGTCGCCCCCTCCAATTGCCAATCAGTTTATGGTCTCGGTGAATATCATCAAGCGGTTCACAGGCCGCTATTGAACGGATGATCAATTTTATCTTTTCGAGATTTTTACCTCGCTTTTTCATCCGTTCGGTGTCGCGTTTAAACTGGCTGGTATATAAGGGCGTGAGCATTATATGCCTAGCTTTTTGAACATTACGTCGGTGTCGTTGCAAATGATCAGATCGCGTCCGGTAACGGAAAACGTCTTGAGGGTGGTCTGATTTGGAATGGCTCCATCAAAAGGCAGCCCTTTTTTAATTCAACCTGCTTATAAAAAAAGGTAATCGCCTTGGTTGTGTTTAGCCCGAGCTGTTTAAATATATGCTCAGTCTTTTCCTTTAAATCCGGTTTAATTCTTGCTCTGATTGTGGATGTTTTGCCCATGACTTGCCTCCATTTGAATTTTGTAATTGCAGCTCAAATAGGGTATATTATCAAAATTTGCATAAGATTTATCGCATTGTCTAACCAGGGTTTAAAACACGTCCTGCAAACAGGATGGCACCCATTTCAATATCCCGGATCAAAAATATAAATGGTTGATCTAGCGCAAATTCGATCGGATTTGGAGGAGCCGCTCCAATAGGCATGATCACAGCAGTTGCAGCGGCTGCCTCTGTCCCTGCCTCATTCACCGACACGAATGCCTTATGTATGACATCGCTAATATATAGGTCGTGTGTACCGTCTATGCCGGAAAAATCTGCAACCGCTGGATTAAAGGCATCATTCATGCCCATGGCTGCCAGTGTATCCACAAGCCCCAGGCCCCATTCGTATTTAAATCTGGGCATGGTGATTTGAAGATACGTCAGGCTGAGGTTATCTATAATTGTCTCCGCTTGCCCGGCGTCAAGAGAGGCCTCGAATTCTTCAAACCGGCCTGAATCAGGTAGAAAAACCACCATTGAGAGTTCCTCACCATCATATGGTAGCTCCACTGCCTGATATCCCTCTCCACTCGTATACCTGAAGTATTCTGTCTGGGACATCATAGGCACAGTGATCTGTCTACCTTCGAGGAGATGGAAGGTACCATCCTGCTGAGTGAGCTCTTCATCAAAGGGATAGAGCCAGGCGGCATTAAAGTAAATCGCATTGGTAAGGACCAGTCTTGTCAACGGCGTAATAGCACCCTGGGGAATAAGGTCGTTGATTTTATCCTCTGTCTGATCACTGACCCAATTATTTATGCACATACGGGAATTCTCGGGTGAGTTTCTGAAATCCAGGAGCCTCAGACCCGCACCATAGTTTTCAGCCAGGACATCGAGAAAACTCGAAAGGAATGGATAGCCGGTCTGTCCCCAGATGGAATTCACGATGTTCAACCTGAATCCTTTTCCATCCTGGCCCGCGGCACTCTGACCTCGGCAGGCAAGTTCAAGATCCAAGGCATTAAAAACAGGGTGTAGTCGCTCCTGTGTAAGTCTGAAATGCAGCGTATCCGCCATCTGGCTTTGAGTCTCATTCCTGGCCCCGGCATAAGTCATGGCAAAGGCAAGAGAGATGATATGAGGAGAGTAAAACAGGTTTTCAGCTTCTCCCCGAATCTCCTGATAGAGATCAAAAGTAAAATCGGTGTTTCCCGACACTGATTCTGTGAGATCAGTCTCTGTAACATCTGGAGCTGTGCTACGCTGCTTTTCCGAACTGAGTATCTCTATCCCTGTATTATTTCCTTCTTCAAAGTCCCACTGATATGAGTCACTGGCAAGCCAGTTGTTTACATCCTTCACATCCTTACCTGGATCACAGAGGACCAGGTACCAGGCATAGGTACCTGAAGGAATGCCAGACGGAAGATCTATCGCAAAAAGAATAGCGGACATAACGTCTACAACAGGCCAGCCAAGTAACGCAGCACTGATCTCATTGGAAACGATCATTAACGCCTCGGTGTTCATGCAGTAGAGTGTTCCATCCGGAGTACCTAAAGCAAAATACACATCAGCACTTTGAGCGGAGATGTCTGCGGCGTTTGCATAGCATTTTACCTCCATCCTGTCTCCTGCAACAAAAGAACTCTTATTCAGCATTAAAGATACGCCCTTTGCCCATGCATCAGCGGAAAAAAGAACAAATACAAGGGCCATAGGTATAAATTTAGACCATATTTTGCGTTTCATCCCGATTTTCCCATTTTCCACACTTTGTTATCCATGTTCATCCATAAATAAACAGCGCTTTCGCTATATGTCCTTATTTAATACTATATGAAATCATAAGGAAGCGATGAATTGTGGGCCTGAAATTTTTTCAGACTTCATTCCTACCAATTCCTATTACATAAAAATGGTATATCACTATTAGAATTGGACTTTCAAGAGATCAGACAGACAATTTAATGAGTGATGTCGAATAGAGGCGAAATTATATTTTCTTGCTATAGGCGACTTGTGGATTGAAGATAGAATTTAATGTCAGCAAAGGGCTGAATTAAGGCAGAAATCTCCCCAAGATACCATGCTTGTTAATTAATATGTTAGATAGTATGTTCATTGGGTATGAGTAGTAGCCAACATCTAATTGAAGACCAGCCTTCTAAGTCCGCCTATACCGATTTTTTTTATTAGCTAAACTTTATAGGCCTTGAGGTAATGGGCAGTCAAATTTTAAGAGTGATGTCTCGTAGATAAGAAAAATAAGTCTATCCTTCTGGTTTTTAGAAAGAAATTTTTTAGCTTGACAGGGGAACATAGGATATCTTTCAATTCTCTCTTATCCTTGAAGGAAGCAAAATTCTTGCATCGCCGACAATACAATGTTCCTGTGAGCAGAAGACCGGGTTGAGATCAATCGATTCGATTTCATCTGCTAATTCTAAAACCAGATCGGAAAAGGATAAGAGCATTCGAAATAACGCCTGCATGTTTACAGGCGGCTTGCCGCGATATCCTTCCAACAGTTTGCCTGCCTTTAGTTTTTTCACCATTAATTCTGCATCTCTTTGGGACAAGGGGCACATGCGTATAGTAACGTCATGATAGATTTCAACACCGGTGCCGCCAAGTCCAAGCAAAATAACCGGGCCGAACTGATAATCAATCTTGGCACCTACAATCAGCTCCAAACCTTCAATAATTTCTTCAACGACAATTCCGGCAAACCCTTTCATTTTACTCAGTCGTACAAACTGTTCATCCAAGGCCGATTCATTATCAATACCGACTATTACGCCCCTTACGTCAGATTTATGCACCACTTGAGGCGATACAATCTTGGCCACTATCGGATAGCCTATTTTTGCTGCGAATTCGCAGGCCTCCTTTATATCTTTTGCCCAATGCGACCTAGGCACACTGATTCCTGCGAGTTTCAGGATAGCCTTGGCATCCGGTTCCATTACCCAGCCATATTTCACCGCGGCATCAGATATAATATGTCTGATTTCATTCAACATGGTTTTCTCCTCTTAAGTGCTTCAGCCATCAGCACAGCCCCTTCAATGGAGGGTGAAACAGGTACGCGATTGAGTTCAAAACCTTCAATAAGCATACGATATTTATCAACATGAGGTACGTATGCGATAAGGGGTTTACCTTGCTGTCTTGAAATCTGGCTTAAGCGAGCTCCGAGGTCTGAGGTAATGCCGGGCAGGTAAGGCAATAGCAACATTATGATGCAGTCAATCTCCTGGATCTGTCCAAGAAGACGAGCCACAGCGACAAAGTCGTCATCCACCGCGCTTCCGGTGAGATCAATCGGATTGCCGATCGCAGCTATAGACTGCACGCTGGCCGACAGGCTCTCCCTGATTTCTTTTTGGGTCTGTTCAGAAAGGGGCGGGACAATAAGGCCGTAATCAAAGCAAAAATCTACTGCCAGAGCGCCATGCCCACCGCTTCCACTGACAATGCCTATTTGGCCTTCAATGCGTTCCTGATAACAACTCAGAGATCCGCAAAAGGAAACCAGCTCAGATTCATCTCTGGCCTCTACTACGCCGAATTGGGAAAACATTGCTGAAGTGGTCCTGTAATCGCCGGCCAAAGAGGCGGTATGGCTGGAAACCGCTTTCATTCCGCTGGGAGTCCTTCCCGCTTTCAACACAACAACCGGCTTCGGGCAATTAAAGGCAGCCTTAACGAATTCTCTGCCCTCGTTTTTCCCAAATCCCTCTACATAAAAGGCGATCACTTCGTTGTCCGCTTTGTCGGCAAGATAATTAAGCAGATCCAATTCATTGACCATTGCCTTGTTTCCGATACTGACAGCCAGTGACAGGCCGATTCCCTCTGCAGCAAACTTGATCATCTGATCAACCAGAATTCCACCGCTTTGGCTGACCAGAGCGACATTTCCCGAGCCTGGTTGGACCATGCGCTCAATAGGAATAAAAAATGTGTCAACAAGGCCGGGCGAATAGACGCCCAGACAGTTAGGCCCGATAAAAGGAAAACCTGCATCTCTGGCTGAAGTTGTGATCCGGTCCTGTAAATCACTCCGGCCGCTCTCCGCGAATCCTCCGGAAATCACTGCTGCACCGCCGACTCCTGCCTGGATACAATCATCGATGACTTCGGGAACATATTCAGCGCGGACCGCGATCACTGCCATATCAATTTTCTGAGGAATTTCAGAGACACTGGTGAAAACGGTTTGTCCCTGAAAAGAGCCTCCTCTAGGATTAACCGGAAAAACCTTGACTCGGTAACGAAGGAAGTTTTTGTTAAAAATAACATTAGCCGGATGGCGGTCATTGTTCAAGGACACACCGATGACTGCCATGGTTTTGGGTTCGAAAAGCGACTGTAAATTCATCATGCCCCCTTGTACGATTTAATATTAAGGCATTCGGTGTGGTTCGCTATCATCATCTTATGCCTCCTTTAACATAATTGATATTCAAATCCATGGTTTTCGCATACATTTTCATTTACTTTGTTGTCCGGTGCCCGACAACTTTCTGATCTGAAAAATGGGAGACGTAATTGACTAGCTTGACCACTTTTTCGTTTTCCTTGTAATTATCTTGGAAATGGCAGATGTAGAAACTCCAAGCTGGCCGGAGACTTCTGCCAATGGGATTCCATAATCCTGTATCAATTGATACGCTATCCGCAGCCTGACCTGTAAGATATACCGCGACGACTACCCAAAAGTACAGGTTTTTTTAAGGAGATCTGCTCGTTGGCGTATAGGTAGGATAGATGCGGTGGTTGTGTAGCTAAAGTTTGACTCGTTTAATAGAGTTCCCTCCGGGAAATTCAACGGGGTGAACGTCTTTTCCCCCCCGCCCGGCAATTAAAAAAACCCAAAGAGCAACTCAAGCTGGTCAATTACATATTTGTTTTATGTAACTAAAAGTATAACTACGGTTCCTCCAAGGGGGGAACATAATCCGGCGGAACAGAGTTGAAACCTGCGGGCGGGTAACCGGATGGTGGTGGAGGCGGAATTTGCCATACCTGACGGGCCCGTGTTCTGACTCCGGGGATCTGGTTCCCCTTGGCATACATGCACTGCATATATGCAACATCGTAACGATATTGCGCCTCCCAACCATAAACCCTGCCGGAACTGGCTCCTGAAGCAGCTCCGACCAGAAGTCCGCTCCCGGCTCCGATAGCTGCACCTGAACCCGTATCCCCGGAAGCCGAGCCGATGGCGGCGCCGACCCCGGAGCCAATAGCTGTGCCCACAACGGCGCCCGCAGCTGTATTCTGATTTACCGCCTCCTGTGGGCTGAGTCCGATCTGCTGTCTTGCCCACTGTCTGCAGGTGGCGTCCTCGACCCGGAACTGCTCAAGGGACTTTCCTGGAGCAGGCAAGACCATCACACTTGGCCCTTTAGGAATCGTGGCACATCCGGACAGCACAGAGAGCGCTATGGCCACAAAAAAGCTTTTCCCATACCTAATCATGATTTCACTCACCTCCATCCTGCGGCACTGGAGAGGGGACAACCCTCAGCCAGCCCTCCGGACATTTTTTAATATATGGATAATAGCCCTCGGGTTTTGGACAGTAATACCAGTAATTTTGTTCTTCCTGTTCCGGAGCAGGCTCTATATATATCGGCTGTTGCCGTTGAATGGCAGGAGGAGCAGAATAATAGGGATAGTAGTAAGGATACGGAGAATACGTATAGGGATAGTACGGATATCCCCTCCATGGGTCCCACCATCCTGGTCCTATCCAGATATTTCCCCCATAAGAGTACCGCGGCCCACGATAATATCGAGATCCGCGATAATATCCCGGTCCGTGATGAGAATATCGCGGTCCAGGATGGTATTGAGACCCGCGATAATGTCCAGGTCCGTGATGAGAGCTATCTGATCTGTAATGGGTTCTATCTCTGCCTGCGGACCCTGGCAGCGTATTTAAGGTGAGCATTATCAGAAACGCACAGATAATCAAAACAGTTTTTTTCATAGACACCTCCTGTTACGTGAAGCATTTCCTTATTGACCTTTGAAGCTTACAGGAAAACACTTCTTGCGATTTGGACTGAAACGATACTCCCAACCGCCTCACACTGACTCGAACGTGTCCTTCAATTCCGTCACTGGCAATTCTGTTATTAGCTAATTTTTAGTATGTACTTTAGGGGATGGACTGTCAAATTCAGAAAGTGATGTCGAGTAAAGAGAAAATCAGATTATCCTTTTAATTATCGCCCGCCCAAATTTTAGTGCCTACCAAATTTTTGCGGCCCCGTTTCAAAAAAGTTCCCTTTTTGGAATGCTGCGGAACAGTCTGTTTGAGTCTGTTTTTGCGAATCATGTCCTTACGCTTTGTGTCTCCGTACTTTCCAAACCTGCTGCCCATAAATTATCCTTTCGATGCCGTTACCAAGATATAATAAGTATTTATAACAGATTAAGTTTTGGCACTTAGAATTAAGATGCTGTGTATTCCTGGTAGTTTTATAATAAGCATTTTATAATAGTTTTAAAAGAGTTGACATCGTTCGGCAAAGTAAATTCTATTTTCCAATTTTGCGGGTCAGTGTGTGACCACAATTGCACGGTTGCTTTGGAAACAAACATTGCCAGGCCCTCATCTTTTTCCCTTTCTTCAAGTAGGAATAAAAGTTCATGATCTTTTCTCTACACTGCCATAGGCAGCGGGATTGATCTTACCAAGTTCCTCGATAAAGCGATCGAGTATTAGGTGATTTTCGTCCAGTCCCTGTTTCAGCATTAGGCTAAAAGCCTTATCCTCTGCGGATAACGGCATGCTGATAAAGTCCATACGGTCATAGCGGACCAAGGATGTGCGATTGAAAAACAGTCTGATCCGGCTTTCGGCGTCAATGGCTGTTTCAGCAGAGACGAGGATGACATGTCTGGCAAGCAATTCCATGGTATCAGACTGTCAGGCCGTATATGAACGGGTGGCGTAGTAAATCATTATTTAGTGGGCGACAATTAACAACAGGGGCTGATCTGGTACTGGATTTCTGGTCTTACATATGCCCCTTTTAAGTCACTGCTGCAGGTTTTTTTGACTGGATTTCGACATTGCACAGGAGAAAGTCCTGTTATCTCGTTCAGTAATGTATTTAATTAAATGGGCAAAGCATATATACGTCTCATTAGTATCTCACACGGAAGCCTTTATGGAATTTATTGTTCATAGACAAGCGATTCGGAAGAAAAGCCCATATCCTTGACTATGATATTAATATCCTCAACAAATTTATCCGGTCCGCAGACATAGGCATACTGTTCCTTATCGGTCAGGGTCTTTTCAAGGTAGCTGCGGTCAATGTGTCCTTCCTCATAGCCTGGGCCGCTTTCCCGCGTACAGATAAGATGGCAGCGGCGGTCGAGATAATAGCGCAGTTCCTTCTCGCAGATCACATCTGCCGGGGTCTTATTTGAAAATATCAGAGTCTGCTCCGCTATGGTTCGTTCGAGTACGAGCTGCCGGAAGATGGACAAAAAAGGCGTAATTCCTGCGCCGGCTGCGATAAATACCCCTGGGCCCTTGTATGATATGGTGCCAAAAGGATCGCTTATCAACAGATTTTCGCCTGCTTTCATACTATGCAGTCTGTCTGTAACGGCCTTATGCTCAGGATATTTCTTTATAGTAAACTCCAGCACTCTGTCAGATACCAGGCTGGTCGGAGTAAACGGCCTGCCTTTCTCCTCCCGCCATTTTTCCTTATCGATTACAAGCTCTACGCCCTGGCCTGGTGTAAAGCTGAAGTTCTCTGGTTTTTTGACTATGAAACGTTTAACATCATGGGTAACAAACTCGGTCATCAGGATGGCAGCCCGATATTTCATTATTTACCTCCTAAAATCATATAGATGTCCGTTTTCTATTTTTCGACGAACTCACCATTCCTGAATTTTCCTACCAACTTCTTTCCGTTAGAAGAAGTTAGGGTCCCTTTCCCGTGTAACTTGTTATTTTTGAATTCGCCCACATATTTGACCCCGTCTGGACGTACCAAAATCCCTTTTCCCTGCATCATGTTATTTTTGAATTCGCCCACATATTTTGCCCCATCAGGCGATGTCAAGGTCCCTTTTCCATGCATCTTGCCGTCCTTGAATTGACCCGTATATTTTTCTCCATTGGGGCGGACAAAGGTCCCCTGTCCATTTACACAGTTTCCTTTAATACAATCGCCAAATGCACTAAGGGGCGACAAAAAAAATACGAACACTAAGGCTATTGAAAGCGCTCTCATTTTCTTTTCCTCCATTTTTTTCTCAGTAAAAGCCTATTCACGAGACCACAGGCATAATGACGATGTTTACCCTTCTGTTAGCTGCATTACTGGAAGAGATCGTTTGGGATTCACCGAAACCTGCAGTATAAATCCTTCTGGGATCTATGCCTCGCTGTATAAGTGCATTAGCCACTGCTTCCGCACGTCTTTCGGACAATTGTTGATTATAGGTTTCAGGACCTGTGGCGTCCGTATGACCCTCGACCCTTATGGTCGTCTGGGGATACCTGCTCAACACCTCAGCCACCCGACCGATCTCAGTATAGGCACCAGGTTTCAATGTGGATGAGTCGAAATCGAAAAAGAAGTCGCTTTTGAAAGTGGCCGTCAGGACGTCTTGCGTCCGGTGAATACTTGCGGCTTCACTGGCGGCTATTGCGGATCTGAGTTCTTGCTCCTGCCGGTCCATATAGGCACCGATTTGATGACCACCAAGACCGCCGATTGCGGCCCCGATGCCGGTACCTATAAGTGTTGCCTCTGTATCCCGACCGATGACCTGGCCCAGGATGGCCCCGGTAGCAGCACCAATCAAAACACCTGTTGTTGCCCCTCTTTGTTGTCGTGATTGCGCTGCACAGGAAAACAAGCAAATCAGCAGTGCAAAACTTAAAAAGACTGCAATGACACTTCTCATCATCACGCCCCCTTTGTAATTAGGATCTGTTTCCCCGCCGATTTGTTTCGGCTGTTCGATGGTTGTTTTTTCAACAAGTTAAAGGAAATCGCTCTTACGATATCGAAGAGCAGATTTGCCGGAAGAAAGCTGAATTTAATCCCCAAGATCTCTCGAAATCAATTTTTCGCAACTTATGTATCATAAAATTCGTGTATCAGATCAAGATTCGAGTGTCAAGAAGAGATAAGCATTGTGCCTGAGCATCTCAGGCCTTAAATCCGTTTTGAAAAGCAGGGATGGTGTGAAAAGTAGATCTGGAGACTTTTTCAGGGGCAATGGCGGAAATTGTCATAAGTCTCCAGTAAAACCGAAAATATACATCGAAAAGAATGGCTATGCTGAATATTAACTGCCTTCTTGATAACCGATAGAGGATATTATTTTATACATCTTATCTAAGGGCCGTTAAAGATATATCGAGATAAAAATCGTATAAAGGTAGCAAAAGATAGGAGATTCTTAGCTAAGGTTTGTCGGCTCAATTACCGATACTTAGCACAGGAAGAGAATTATATTCTCGAAATCAGGCAATCGTTTAAGAATATGTGGGAATTTTCTCAAAATATTTTCAGTTTTCACCAGCTGGCGAGCAGTTGAATTACCACCCGAAACGAAATCAGATTCAAGGTTGCTGTGGATTTACTATCCTGGAGATCCTTCTTGTGGTGACTATTTTAGCTACCCTGTCCACCATTGCAGTTTTTGCCGGCTCCAAATATATCAACCGCGTGCAGAGCGCCAGGGCTGTGGAGGAAATCCGCATGTTGGAAAGGGAGATCACACTCTATTTTATGGAAAAGGGCGTATACCCGAACGATCTCGATGATATCGGCCAGGGGGGCTTGCATGATCCATGGGGCAAACCTTACGAGTACTTGAACATTGTCGATCTCAATCCTCCAAAGGGTAAGCTGCGGAAAGACCGGTTTTTCGTTCCGGTTAACTCGGACTACGATCTTTACAGCATGGGCAGGGATGAAAAAACCAAAATGCCCCTTCAGAATCCGGAGGCAAAGGATGACATTATTCGGGCCAACGATGGGCAGTATGTTGGTCTTGCTGGATATTTTTAACTGGATTTGTGACTATGAAGTTATCCAAATCCTTTCTTCGCAGTAGGGTTGCACGTCGAATTTTCGTACTTTTTATTTTGTGTGCCCTGGTTCCTATTCTATTTCTTGCCGTTTACTCATTTGGCCATGTGACCATACAGCTTAATGAACAGAACGATCAGAAAATACAGTGGGAAAGTAAAAATATCGGGATGTCTATTATGGAACGCCTGCTGTCTCTTGAAAGGGGAATGGTGGACATCCAATTTTATGTGCATGCAATGACTGATTCCAAGAATTCCTTTACCGCTGAAGAATTCAGAGAATATTTTGCGCAGCGCTTTTCAGCCCTTGCATTAATTAACGGCTTTGGGCGCCTTGTGCCCCTTATTGGCCAGATTAAAAACCCGCCTGAACTAGATCAAACTGACATGAAACGCCTTCAGGCCGGGGAAACTGTTCTGTTCGTCAACTATCCTCAAAATGACCTTCCGCAAATATTCATGATAAGGTCAGTGGACACACATGACATCCAGGCGGGTATAATTTTGGGAGAGATCAGTGCAGCCGAGCTTTGGGGTGTGGGAGAAATATACACATTGCCGGCCATGACAGAAATCAGTATTTTAGATGAGTACGACAATGTACTTTATAGTTCAATCTCCCTGCCTGAAAATTTTTCAGATCACTTAGTTTCAAGGATCAATGATTCCAGAGATCGACTATTTGAATGGGAACACGAGGACGAAGTCTATCTGGCAAGCTCTTGGGCAATCTTCTTAAAGGCTAGGTACTCCATACCTAAATGGACAGTAGTATTAAGTCAACCAAAGGCAATAGCACTCGCACCTGTGGCCTATTTCAATAAAATTTTTTTTCTTGTTGTCCTTTTATCACTGTGGGTGGTTCTATTTCTCAGCACAGTCCAGATACGCAGGAACCTTATTCCGCTTGAAAAGCTTAAGGAGGGTGCCGTTCGGATCGGCCATAAGGACTTTAATACGCGGGTATGCATAACCAGCGGAGATGAATTTGAGGAATTAGCTGATTCCTTTAATGAAATGAGCGGTCGATTGGGCAAGCAGTTCAGTGTCCTGAAGGCTATGGCTGAGATTGATCAGGCGATACTTGGAATCTTAGATACAGACAAAATTGTGGATACTATTCTGAGCAAAATGGGTGATGTGGTTCCATGTCAACTTGTAAGTGTAAGTATTTTGGATCGTAATGATTCAAATACTGTCCGGACCCACATAAAAGCAGGGGAGACCGGAAATGGGAAGTCCCTTAAGTTGCCGGCTCTCAGGTCGGACGAATTGCAAATCCTTACCAAGAATTTTCATCACCTGTTTATTGAAGTTAAGCGCTCCATGCCTTCTTATTTAAGACCATTGGTTAGAGACGGATTAAATTCATTTTTGGTGCTGCCCATATTTATCAAGGAGAAACTGGCTGGGATAATTTCTCTTGGTTTTCCCCCTGGATATGAAAAAAATGAGGAAGACTTGATTCAGGTCAGACAGTTAGCTGACCAGGCAAACGTGGCCTTGTCAAATGTCTACCTTGTTGACGATTTGGCCCAGCTCAACTGGGGTACACTGACTGCTCTCGCCCGTACCGTTGATGCAAAATCACCCTGGACATCGGGTCACTCTGAGAGGGTGGCGGAACTTGCGTTTAAGATAGGACTGGCAATGGGACTGGAGGAAAAAGATCTGGATACATTGAAGAGGGCAGGACTCCTCCATGATATAGGCAAGATAGGCATTCCTGCTGCCATTCTGGACAAGAAAGGAAAATTGACTGACGAAGAATATCTAGTAGTGAAAAGCCATCCTTTGATAGGGGCACGCATTCTGGAACCAATATCTGCGTACTCGGAAATTATACCGGTTGTTGAACAGCATCATGAGAGGTTTGACGGTACGGGTTATCCTCACGGAATCTCCGCGGAAGATATCTGTCTGGGTGCCCGGATCCTGGCTATTGCCGACGTCTTTGATGCCCTGATTTCAGATAGACCGTATCGATCCGGATGGGAACGTGAGCGGGTTTACGGTTATATCAAAGAAGAGGCTGGGCGTCATTTTGATCGTAAGGTTATTGAAGCTTTTTTTGATGTTATGGCCCAGAAGATTTGACTTATTTATCGGGAATTGAGAACAAATGAAGCATAAAATAAAATTCAAATGGATTTTTATGGCCATACTTGTCGTTACGGCAATATTAGTCATGCACCATAAATATAATAAAGATAACGAATCACTTCCAGACGATTTGATTGGTCGTTGGATTACTTCATCACCGAGGTATAACGGACGCTTTTTAGAGCTAAGCCAGATTGCGGTCATTTTTGGTGTCGGTGAAGACAATATTGATGTGAACTTTATTTCATCAGTGGAAAAACGAATTGAAGCCGATGTTATCCTATATACCATTAAGTATCGTAATCAAAACGAAACCGAAGGTTCCATCGTTTTTTACTGGTATCCTTCTGATAATGTGATCAGGCTGAAGAACCAGAGACAAATGATCTGGAAAAAATCAAGGGATAAATGCTGATTCTTATCTTTTTTGCTGACAGTTACTTTTTCCGTAACGGCGTCAAATCAGCCTTCACAGGAGTTAATAATTATATAAGTATTTAAGGGAGTTGCAAAATGGAGAAAAAATTTAAGAGGAGGAGGTATTTTGTACATCCTCTGAGCCAGGGTACCTATATCGCTTTTAGCATTATACCTGCATTACTGTCGAGTATTTTTTGCATCTATTTGCTGATCCACGGTGGAGAGATTGTTCTTAGGGCGGCCCATGAAAAACCTCTTATGCCCTTTTACTCCATCAGACAAACGATCTTGACCTTGGAAAAAGACGCATATACAGAAGAGACAGAACAAAAGGTGAGCAGGCTAAAAGAGGAGTTGACTGTACTCAAAAACGCTCTGGAGGCCTCATATTCTGAAACGATTACTCAGTGGAATAACATAATTCGAGAAATTTTTATTCTATTAACCCTGTTCCTTATTCTGGTAGGGGGCATTGCACTATTATATTCTCACAGGATAGCCGGTCCTCTTTTTAGAATAAATAGATGCATAAGACTGCTCTCTGAGGGTAAAGACACAGGACCCATTATTCTTCGAAAGCGCGATTATTTTAAAGATTTGGCTGAATCCTTAGAGCATCTGAGGCTGAATATGAAACACAGGGGCCTGTTAGGATCAAGCAAAACAGACTCACCAGCAGACAAAAAATGTGACGTACCGGATTAATACAATCTATGATGTTTGAAGGATTGCGGGTTCATTCCTTCAGACAAATTCCCTTTTTGTCCAGCCAGGCCCCGAATTGCTGGTCTTCCCCCTTGATATGTTTTACCAGCCAGTTCATAAGGTAGGTATTTAGGGATCTGGCGAGACCTTCAGTGGCCCCCTCTTCCTTGAAGTCCTCGATCATGCTGCTTACCATTTTTTTAAACTCCTGATGGGCCTTTCTGTGCTCCTTGTACCCGGGATATTTATTGGCAACCATGTGTTTTTCCTCGGTAGAGAAATGAAAATCCGCATAATCGATCATGAAGTCAAAGGTTTCCAGGATTTTTTCGGCGCCCGTATTTTGTTCGATTGCCTGGTTGATATCGTTCAGTTTATCGATAAGCATCTTGTGCTGTTCGTCTACCAGTTCCACGCAGATGGAAAGGCTTTTATCCCATTTAATCTTTGCCATATAGGTCACTGCTCCTCAGTTGCTGCCTCGAATAATGTCGTATTTCATAAACTGTTTACAGTTCAGTTTCTTTGATCCCAAGCCTGTCTTCAGTTTAGGCTAAATAATCAATAATATAGTTCGATTATTCATTTCTTTAATTGATTCCGCCAACTACTTCGATATATTTACTCTCACTGCATAGAGGCCCCGCTTTCGGAATTTGGAACGAGACTACACTTGTGCGTGCACTGTATAGCAGTTTCCATATCATTTTTGGAAGTCGCAGGTCAAGTAATTTACCATGGATTTAGTGGAGAAGAATGCCTGAATAATTACCTGAATTACTGAAAATGCAGATTTCAAGAAAATTTTGAGTATTCCTCTTACGGGGTCAGCCGCAATTGAATTTTAATCAAACTGTCGATCTTCTGCATTCCAGGGACATCTAATATTCGATGGGGAATGTTTAGACTGATAATCAGGCCTTCATTTATGAGTGAGTCATATTCCAGATAGATTAAAGGATTGACCTTACAGACTTTTTTGATAAGCTTTTTATATCTTTACAGCAAATAAAAGGGCTCGCAAGCAGGTATCGGTAAATACAATACCTGACCAGTGAATTATGAGGTTCTGAAAGCGGAAAATTATCAAAGATTCTCCGTAAATAATAAATAGAAAAACAGTACTCTGCATTATGACGTATCATGGGTGTAGAAAGCTTCAGTATCAAACAGGAGGTCAAAGATGCCGGTCCAAAATTTGGATGTGTCAGATATATTCAACAAAATGGCGGATCTCCTTGAAATTGAGGGGCCAAACCCGTTTCGAGTTCGCGCCTATCGTAACGCTTCACGTGCTGTCTCCAGTCTGCCCCGAAGTGTATCGGACATGCTCGAATCAGGTGAAGATCTCACGAAGTTGCCTGGAATCGGTAAGGATCTGGCAGGAAAGATCCAGGAGATTGTAAAGACCGGTACCCTTGCCCAACTTGAAGAACTAGAAGGCAAAACACCGTCCGGACTGAGTCAACTGATGAAAGTGGAGGGCTTAGGTCCTAAAAGGGTAAGTGCGCTCAACAGGCATTTGGGCGTTACCAGTATCAAGGAACTAGAGGAATCGGCGCGTAAGGGCAAAGTAAGAGAACTGGTTGGGTTCGGGAAAAAGATAGAGCAAAAAATCCTGGAAGAACTCGAGGCCTACGAGGGAACAGAAAAGCGGATCAAGTTGATTGAAGCCGAGCAGAGGGCCCGTTCCATAGTAGAATATCTCAAAGGAGCAGAGGGCATAAGGAAAATCACGGTTGCCGGGAGTTACAGGCGGCGGAAAGAGACGGTGGGTGATCTGGATATCCTTGTGACTTGCAAAAGAGGGGCTCAGGTCATGAAGCGTTTTGTGAACTATGAGGATGTCAAGAAGGTGGTTTCTCAAGGGAACACCAGGGCTACGATAATCCTTCGCTCCGGCCTTCATGTGGATCTCAGGGTTGTACCACAGGTCAGCTACGGAGCGGCCCTTCACTATTTTACTGGATCGAAGGCCCACAACATCGCGGTGCGCAAGCTGGGCGTCAAAAAAAATCTCAAAATAAATGAGTACGGCGTGTTTAAGGAAGATCACCGTATTGCCGGAAAGACTGAAAAAGAGGTTTATAATCAGGTGGATCTCCCGTACATCGAACCCGAATTGCGAGAGAACCATGGTGAAGTGGAGGCGGCGCAGAAAGGGCGTCTGCCTTTACTGATTGATCTGAAAGACCTCAGAGGCGACCTGCATGCCCACACCGAGGCAACGGACGGAAGTGCCACTCTTGAAGAAATGGCCGAGTCTGCTGAAGCCCGCGGATATGAATACCTGGCCATTACTGATCATTCCAAGAAAGTAAGTATTGCACACGGCCTGGATGCAAGACGTCTTGCAAGACAGATCGAAGAGATCGATAAGTTGAACGAAAAACTCAGGGATATTGTTCTCCTTAAGGGTATAGAGGTGGACATACTCAAGGACGGGACCCTTGATCTGCCCGATACCGTCTTGAAAGAACTGGACGTCGTCGTCTGCTCTGTCCATTACCATCGCGGGATTTCCAGAAGACAGATGACTGAGCGGGTTATCAGGGCCATGGACAATCCCTACTTCAATATTTTTGCCCATCCCACCGGCCGACTGATTAATGAGCGCCAGCCCTATCAGATTGACCTGGAGCGAATCATTGAGGCGGCCAATGAGCGGGGCTGTTTTCTTGAAATAAATGCCAATCCGGATCGGCTTGACCTCTCGGACAGCCACTGCAAAATGGCAAAGGACATGGGCCTTAAGCTGGCGGTCTCAACAGATGCGCACAGCGTTGCGGATATGGACTTTATCCGTTACGGGGTAGATCAGGCCCGCCGGGGCTGGCTGGAGTCGGGCGACATAATCAATACCAGAAGCCTGAAGCAACTCAGGAAGATGCTTAAAAGGACATAGCCCCGGTTTGATCATGCAGCAGATTCTGGTTCAGTTTGTCTCCGTTTGAAAGATAAGAATGGAAAGTCCTGTTGCGCGGAAAATTGACAAAATCAGAAAATGGGCTTGAATTTTTGCCGGGAAATAGGATATTAAGAGCGGAGACATTTGAAGTTTTGATACGCGGCCCTTTCTTTTTAGGGGGCCCGAATAGAGCAGATTCTTATCACCAATTCGTATCACCTTCTATAAAATCATGCTTTTAGAGCTTGCGTTAGAAAATTTCGTACTTTTTGAAAGGGTATCTTTCGGTCTGTCCAGTGGACTTACTGTGCTCACAGGGGAGACTGGTGCAGGCAAGTCGTTACTTGTCCAGGCCTTGAAGCTTATACTTGGGGCCAGGGCTGATCTGCAGCAGATAAGGACAGGCGCAAAACAGGCCATGGTGCAGGCGGTGTTTGACGTCTCATCAGAGGTCCGAGACAAGCTGGAGAATATGGGGATATCCTGCGACGAAGAACTTGTTATAAGAAGGACGGTCCCGCGGACCGGAAAGGGGAGGATATATATAAATGGGGTCATTGTGAGCCTTCAGGACCTGAGGAAAATTGTATCGGGTCTTGCAAGCCTTGCCGGACAGCACGAATACCAGGAACTTCTGCACCGGCAAAGACATGGGCACTGGCTGGACCGCTTTTCCGGGCTTGGATATGAAGTGGATCAAATAAACAGCCTGTATCAAGAGATTAAGGGATTTCAAGCGAATCTTAAGAGTGCTGTATATGCAAGAGAAGAGGCAGCTGCAGAAGATGACAGGCTTCGAAAGGAGGCAGAGGAGATTGACAGAATTGCTCCCCGGCCGGGAGAGGAAGAAGGACTTGAACAGAAGCTCAAGGTATTAAAGGCCGCTGAGGCTTTGCGGACATTGGGAGACAACTGTTACAGGACACTTTATGCCGATAAAGGATCGATTCAGGAAAGATTGGCGACCTGTAGACAGGACCTTAAACGTATGGCGGAACTTGATTCCATGTTGGGAAAGACGGCAAGCGAACTGGATTCAGTGATCTATCAGGCGGAAGAGGTGGCGTTGACCCTGCGGGATTATATACACGGCCTTCCGACAGATCTTTCTCAACTGGAACAGATTGAGGAACGAATCTACGCTCTTAGGCAGCTTAAGAGGCGCTTTGGACCGACAACAGAGGACGTCCTGGATTATCGAAATGACATTGAGATAAAACTTGCAGCCCTTTGCGAAAATGAAGATCGTATAGAGGAGTTACATAAAAAACTCGAAGAAAAAGAGAAAAAAATCATAAGCCGGGCACTGGAGTTGAGCAAGAAAAGACATCAGGGGGCAAAGAGACTCTCTGAGGCGATTAAGGCGGAATTATCTGATCTAAAACTGGCTAAAACTGATTTCTTGATCGATGTAGAAACTGCGGCAAGGCCCATAGCCTCGGACGTGGGACCAAGGGGACTTGACAGGGTACAGTTTCTCTTTAGTCCCAACATCGGATTTCCTCTTCGTCCCCTGGCGGCGATTGCTTCCGGTGGGGAGCTGTCAAGGGTAATGTTGGCATTAAGGGTCGCTTTGGCCAGACAGACAGGTATTGAAACCATTGTGTTTGACGAGATAGATGCGGGAATTGGGGGAGAGGTGGCGGAGAAAGTGGGTTTTAAACTCAAGGCACTCTCTTCTTTCGGCCAGGTTGTGACCATAACCCACTTCCCCCAGATAGCGGCACGTGGTGATCATCACATAGTATTAGAGAAGGTGGCCGAAGGGGATAAGACAGCTATCTTGATAAGGGAGGTGGCAGGAAGTCAGCGCCTGGAGGAACTTACCAGGATGCTCGGTGGAGACAGCGAAACAGCCAAGGCATATGCCGGTGAACTGCTGAAGTAAATCCAGGACCAACCCGAATCTTTAGGCGTCTGCATTGACAAGATATTGATATACGAAACAAATATGAAAGTTCAATCACCAAATCACCAAATCACCAAATCACCAAATTTTTCTGCTACAGGCATTGTTCTTCACTCCGGAGGTCTGGATAGCACCATTGCCTGCAAAGTTCTCCAGGCACAAGGTATACATATTATTGCCCTGTATTTCATTACGCCATTTTTTGGATGTAATTTTGGAAAACAGAAAAAGGTCTTGAGTAACAGGGCGATGATCGACCAGGGGATAGAATTCCAAGGAATAGATATTTCTGATGTGTACCTTAAAATGATAAAGAATCCGGAGCATGGCTATGGAAAACACATGAATCCGTGTATCGACTGCAGGATTCTGATGATTCGAAATGCCATTAACAGGCTGGATGAATTCAATGCATCCTTTGTAGCCACAGGGGAGGTCCTTGGCCAAAGACCCATGTCCCAGCGCAGAGATGCCCTCAGGATAATAGAACGGGAGAGCGGTGCTGACGGACAGCTCCTGCGTCCTCTCTCAGCCCTTCATCTTCCCCCTACAGACGTGGAAAACAAGGGTGTGGTTGATCGTTCAAGATTGCTGGGCCTGACCGGTAGAGGAAGAAAAGATCAGATAATCCTTGCCGAAAAATATGGAATAAAACACTATCCGGCCCCTGCTGGAGGATGTGTACTTGCTGATCCCATCCTATCCCTAAGATTTAAATATATGTTCAGGCTCAGGCCGGAACTTGATGTAAATGACTGCATGCTTCTGAAGATGGGCAGACACTTTGTCCTGCCTGACGGATCATGGCTGGTGATAGGTAGGGATAAAAGGGAAAACACAAAGCTTATATCCATAATGAGGGAAGGGGACATTAAGCTGGATCTGACAGCAGGTTACGGGCCCAAAGGACTTTGGCGAAATACCTGTTCGGATGTATATGCAGATCTCGCAGCAGCCTTACTGTGCCGGTACGCAAGGATCAGAAGACGTTTGGAGGAGGTCAGGCTCTCGGGACCTGGAACTGAAAATGTAAAATCTGTCACCACCTGTCAGGCTTCAGACGAAATCGTTAATAAATATAAGGTCTAATTTGACAACCCTGAATATTATCTGTCTAAACTTGTTGTCATTATTATGAAAAGACTTTAATTTGTTTAATGGCAGATTGGTATAAGTTACAAAGGGAAAGTTTGAAAATGAAAAGAGGCATTTCTCTCAGTGAATGATTAAAGTAGGGCTTTTAAATTTGATTTTGAGAGAAATTTATAATTAAAAATCATGGGAAAATGATTCTGTTAAGAGAAGGTCGGTTTTCCCAGCGTAAATAGAAAGGAATATAGTAATCAATGTTAAGCACAATTAGGCAGAGTGCAGGGTCCTGGCTTATCAAATCTATACTCGGTATTATTGTAATAGTATTCGTTTTCTGGGGCGTAGGAAGCTTTCGTTCCCAGAGGCTCGATGTCGTGACAACGGTGAATGGTGAAGATATTCTTATGGAATCCTATCGCCTTGCCCACGCCAATATGCTGGACAACTACAGACGGATGTTCGGCGGTCAGATACCTGAAGGTTTTCTGGACCAGGTGGATTTTAAACAGCAGGTCCTTAACGGCCTTATAAATGAGACACTAATTCGGCAGGCCGCTAATGAGGCAGGTATATTAATCAGCGATATAGAGATTCAGAACATTATCCTGTCTATATCTGCATTTCAGCACAATGGAGTCTTTGACCAGGAACTTTATGAAAGGACCCTGAGTGGTGCTCGTTTGACTCCCGCTGTCTTTGAAGAACAGGTCAGACAACAGTTGCTAACAGATAGGTTGAAGGCCCTTCTGAGTTCGGGACTTGCTGTTACCGAGGCAGAGGCAAAAAACCATTATATGTTCGAAAACGAGGAGATCAACCTTGCCTATGTATCGATTGACACCTCACAGTGCGAGACGGAAGTAAATGCTACAGAACAAGATCTGGTTTTATGGTACGAATCACATAATGAAAATTATATGACAGAACCTCAGATTAAGCTGCGTTACCTGGTCCTTGATGAGTCTGATGTTGATGGTGCCAATGTGACGGATTCGGAGATAGAGGCCTATTACAAAGACCATGAGAATGAATATGAGGTCAGGGAACGCAGGCGTGCAAGACACATATTGCTCAAGATACCAGAAGGCGCTGATGAAGATAATATAGAAGAAATCAGAAAAAAAGCGCAAAAAATTCGCGGGCAAATAGAGAAGGGTGACGACTTCGCAAAGCTGGCCAGGGAGAATTCTGAGGATATCGGAAGTGCGGCTAAAGGCGGAGAGTTGGGTTTTTTTAGCAAAGGCATGATGGTAAAACCCTTTGAAGAAGCTGTATTCTCCATGAAGGAAGGGGAAATAAGCAGTCCGGTTCTTACCCGTTTCGGCTGGCACATAATCCAGCTTGAGGAGATAGAACCGGATAGGTTAAAACCCCTGACCGAGGTGAAGAAATCTATTATCACCAAGCTCAAAGACCAAAGAATCAAAAGCATGATATGGGATCGGGCTAATGAGGCCTATGACGAGATAATTGAATTAGGGAGCCTCAGCGACTTTGCAGAACAACATGATGAAATTGAGCTGAAAACCACTGAATTTTTCAGTCAAAAGGAACCACCCTCTGTAATAGGGAAGGATCCGGAACTGTTGCAGGTCCTGTTTGCCCTGAATTCAGGAGAGTTGAGTTCCCTGCTTCAGATACATCAGGGTATCCTCATAGCCGAAGTGCTTGAGAAAAAAGCACCTTACCTGCCCTCTCTGGAAGAGGTCAAAGAGCAGGTCAAAGAAGATTATGTAAAAGAAAAGGCAAAAGAACTGTGTCGTTTGAAGGCCGAAGAACTTCTTGAGGCGGCAAAGAAACGGGATCTTGAGACCAAGGCAAGAGAAAAGGGGCTGGAAATTCGGCAGACAGGTCTTTTTAAGCGGACAGACAAGACTGCAAAAGGAGATCTTCCTCCGGCCGTTGTACAGACCGGACTATTATTGTACGAAGGGAAGGTCTGCCCAGATGATATAGCTGAAAGCGGAAACACTTTTTACATACTGACCTTCAAGGAAAAGAAAGAGGCGGACATTGCAGGCTTTGCAGCACAAAAGGACGCGATTACCAAGCGGATACTTGAACAGAAGCAACAGACCCTGTTTGAGGACTGGTTGAAACATCAATGGGATAGTGCATCTATCAAACAGGTTGCAAAGATATAGATAATGCCGTTCAGAAAACCAATCAGGGGTTTATGCAGAGTATGCCCTGTTTCTCTGAAATCCTGTGCCTTGAATTCGTACATTTTGAATATAATCGTATTTTAGAGTGATAAAATAATTGTAAAATATTCATGTGTCTTAGGCCTTTATGGAAAGGGCCCTTTTCAGGGCGGCCGCATGTACCTTTCCGGCAAAGTGCAGTGGACTTTTGCTGGATAAAGGATCAAAGGCTGATGGATCGGCCTTGCAGAGATATTGAATTTCTCTCCCAATGGCACCCATTGCTTCATCCATGGTAACTCCGATCACCTTGCGAATGACTTGCCATGTGGCACCGCACGAGGCCCCACGTCTTACATGTAGGCCGTTGATATATCCGTTTTTTACATCGACATCATATTCAGGCAGGCCGAACTGTTCTCCATAGCTACCAAGGTCCTTTCTGTGCTCAAGGCCGCAGCATGTAAAGGGGCAGATGGCTCCCGGTATGTTTTGCCCTGATGCTATTACAGGTATTCCCTTGGTTTTACAGATCTTAACAAGATGCTCAGACAGATCAGGATGTCTCAAAAAATTAAGGATCAGGTCGCCTGTAAAATCGTCAGGGATAAATTCTCCGGGTTCGTCTATTACCTGAGGCAAGTCGAAGAGAATGTCATATATTCGTTCTATCGTGATATTACGGCCATAGATTTCTATTCCAGCTGTCTTATATTTCCCTGAACCTGCCTCTTCGAAAATTACCAATCTGAAGGGAACCGATTTTTTTTCAATCATGATTGTACTGTACAACCGCAAATAGAATTCTGCTCAAAAGACCAAGGATGCAAGGCGCTGAAACCAGTTCAAAGTCTGAATGTTCGGGGTATATTATAACTAATCGCCCTTGAATCTTTCGGCTTCAGGCCTCCAGCTCTTGCGCAATGCCTCGGATCGGGTCTTTGTGCTGAGGAATCAACTCTGACAACAGGCCGAAATGGGCTCAGTATTTTCAGGTGAATTGGTGCTGGCTTCTCTCTTTTCAAGGATTGCAAGTGAGGAATTATTGTATTTGACATTACCCAGGATCTTTTTATCTCCTTTATGCGAGGTAAGAAGCAGCGATCCTATGGACAATTTTGGTCAAGAAATTGAGTAAAAATACGGCTTAACTCCGGAACAGAAATCGCTTTCTGAGACAATATCTCCCCGGGGGTCAAAACCTTTCCATAAAGGCGCTCATCGGTATTATAATCGTGATGTAAATACGCCCCCTCCAGGGATAGGCCGGCAAAAAAGCCCTTGCTTCTGGAGTAAGAGTATACCTCGGCCTTGAGAGTTGCATCAGTGGCTGCTTTCAATTTCCTGCCCACAGGACCGGCGGCTACCGAAATATCTCCTCCCAGTGTTAGGTTGTTATTGAAAAAGGCCTTTATCCCCCTTTGATTCATTATCACCATCACCAGGTCCGTTGCCTGAACTCCAATCTGCCAGCCAAAACTCCCGCTTCCTATTCGTAAAAAGGCTGGGCCGTGCCATTTTCTTGTCTTGGGATTTCTGGCCGCCATCAGGCCATGTCCATAACTGGCCCCTACAACAAATCTCCCTTTGTAGACAGATGGGAATATTGCCAGCCCTTCACATCTTGCCAGGAGTTCATCCGGGATACCTCCATCCGGGGCATTCTTGATCTCTGTCAGTACAGTCATGGCATTTTTTATGATCTCGTCAGGTTCCGCTGCCTCTGCCGGCGTTACATAAAGGTGAACAGCGAAGATCATGAATAAACTGAAGCATACGGCCAAGTACAGGGCTTTGAGCGGAAACGTGTAAATAAAATAAAGTCCGGCTTTCATGATCTACTCCTGATTTGATAATTATTTTGTTGTCTGTAATCCTTATATGTTATTTTATATTGTACCTCAAGGACAAATATGTTTTCTCTGTAAAGGAAATGGCCCGTTGACGATTTCCTCACAGACATATTTGTTTGCACGGACGGCGACCTCACTGCGGTCTGTATGGTTTTTATAAAAGACAACTAGAACATAATGTGACACACGACGAGGGACATTAGAATTCCGGTAATATCTGCAAGTAAGGCAGCCGCGACTGCATATCGGGTCCGAACTACGCCAACCGCACCGAAATATACTGCCAGTACATAGAAAGTGGTTTCTGTGGAACCCTGCATTGTGGAGACCAGAAAGGATGAAAAGCTGTCAGGGGCATGGTTTACCATCTCACTCATGATCCCAAACGCCCCGGAGCCTGAAAGGGGTCTCATAAAGGCCATGGGAAGGGCATCCGCCGGCATTCCAATTAATGAAGTGAGCGGCTGGAATGCCGATACCATAAGGTCAAAAGCGCCTGAAGCCCGAAACATGCCGATGGCAACCAGGATCATTACAAGAAAAGGTATAATCTTTACCGCAACCTGGAATCCTTCCTTTGCGCCTTCTGTCGCCGCCTCATATACCTTGACGCCTCTGAGATAACCAAACAGAAGGAGACTGCACATAATTAAAGGGACTAACCAGTAGGAAAGGATCTCTGTACCCAGATCCTGCCAGGGAGTGTCGTTGATCAGACGGAATACGGCTCCACCGGCAAAGGCAAGCAAGATCAGTATAACCGCCCACTTACCGACCCATCCAGGTCTATGGAGTTCTTCGCGGGTTTGTTTCTCTTCACTGTTGAGCGTTTCAAAGTCCTGTTCCACATCATTATTATAATTGGTTGTTATTTTTGAGGGTATTTTATGGTGGGAGAGACAAACAAAGGCCTTTGAGGCTATGACGGCGATGGTGGTAGAGCATATTGTTGCAATAAGTGAAGGGATAAGAATGGAAGCAGGTTCTGCAGCACCTGCCGCTGCCCGAACACCGATTACGCCCAGCGGCAGAATGGTAACACTTGATGTATTGATAGCCAGAAAGAGACACATAGCATCAGTGGCCTCGCCCTTGTTGGGGTTCAGCCGGTCCAGTTCCATCATCGCCTTAATTCCCATTGGTGTGGCGGCATTACCAAGTCCCAGAGCATTGGCAGCCATATTCATAATCATGGCTGACATGGCCGGATGCTCTGCAGGCACATCAGGAAAAAGGCGGCACATGACCGGACGAATGGCTCGGGCAATAAGACGCATAAGGCCACCGGCCTCAGCTACTTTCATAAGACCAAGCCAGAGGGCCATAATTCCGATCAGGCCGATTGCCAGATTGACTGAACTCTTTGCGGATTCAAATGAGGCATCAACCAATTGCTTCATTCTGCCGTTGTAAGTGGCCACCACAGTAGCCAAAAGTATCATAAAAAGCCAAATGAGATTGATTGCTGCCGGACGCTTTTCCATTGGCCCGATATCAGGCTGTCCTCGTACCGTCAACAAGTTCTATGGCCAGGTCCGCCGCCCTCGCAGCCGCTCCTGATGTGCCCAGGGCGTTTTTCACCTTTTTCAGTTCCGCCTTCATATTCTGTCTTCCAGTGTCATTTTTCAGTAAAGAAAGCACCTCATGAGAGAGCCGTTCAGGAGTGACCTCTCGCTGGATTATCTCGGGCACCAAACTGCGCCCTGCTACCAGATTCACCAGGGATGCAAAAGGCACCTTTACAAGTCTTCTTCCCAGAAAATATGTAATTGGCGAAACCTTATAGGTGACTATCATGGGAGTCTCCAGAATGGCTGCCTCCAGCGTAACCGTACCAGAGGCGGCAAGTATCAGGTCAGAAGCGGCTATGGCCTCATAGGTCTGTCCCTTTACCACTCGAATAATAGGGAAGTTGGATGATTTGTCTGTAGGTGATTGTCTGCCAGCGTCTGTGACAGAAGATATTTTGATTGAGCAATGAAATGATTTCAGGATCTGGGAATCAAGAGAGGGGGCAAGGGGCAGCACAAACTGTACATCCGGTCTATCCTGAATGATTCCTTTTGCGGCCTCTGCCATTACCGGGAACAATCTGGAGATCTCGCCCTTTCGGCTCCCGGGGACGAGCCCCACTATCGGCCTTTCCGTATTTATCCCTGTCCTTTCGCAAAATTCGGCCCTTGAAAACTCGGACCTGACTACATCAAGAAGAGGATGACCTACAAAGGTCACTTCCATGCCGTGAGATCTGAAAAAGGCTTCCTCAAAAGGCAGAATAACGGCCATTCGATTTACCAGACGGCGAAGCTTTTTCACCCTGCCCTGACGCCAGGCCCATACCTGGGGGCTTATATAGTAAAATATGGGAATTCCCAGTTTCTTTGCCCTTGCGGCCACCTGTAAGTTGAATTCTGGATAATCTATTAGAACGAGTAAGTCAGGTCTCTCTTTGCGGAGCCAGGCCGTGGTGCGGCAAAAGGCCTTTAATATCGGCCTGACATGACCGATAATCTCCGCCACGCCCACCACGGCAAGATCAGAGCTGGGCAACAGTAACTCCAGCCCTGCCTCCTCCATTTTGGGACCGCCGATCCCAGTAAATCTTGTCTGGGGCAGCTTGGACTTAAGGGCATGGATGAGACATGAACCATGGAGGTCGCCGGAGGCCTCTCCAGCTATGACAAATACCCGCACCCACTGATTCCTTTATTGCTGATTACTGATAATACTGTCAAAGTCCAGTGCATCGAGCCCTTTAATAATCCGGGCATTTATATCCAGGGCGAGCTTTAGTGCCCTCCTGGCCGATTCCCCGGTGACTTTTGGTTTCTCAAGGCCCTTCACTGACCGTATGAATGACTCAAGTTCGTCATAGAGTATGTCTGTTCCCTCATGAGTCTTGAATTCGGGTCTTATGGCGGACATTGGATCTGCACTTAAATCTCTTGTCACCACCAGACTCTTGCGCTCTGCACAATCCGCAGAGATATAGGCCCCTGGCTGAAATACCCTTATTCTGCGCATATCCCTTAGAGAGATCCGGCTAGCCGTAATATTTGCAGTGCATCCATTCTCGAAAATAAGCCTTGTGTTTGCAATATCCACTTTTGAGGTTAGTACCGGTACACCCACTGCCCTTATTTCTTTGAGGGGTATATCCACCATGGCCAGTATTATTTCGAGATCGTGAATCATCAGATCCAGGACTACATCCACGTCAGTGGCCCTGTCTTTAAAGCCGCTCAGTCTGTGGGCCTCTATAAAGAGAGGGTGTTTTACCTTTGCTTCCAGCACCTTTATGGCCGGATTAAATCTCTCCAGGTGCCCTACCTGGAGTACAAGACCCTTCTTTTTTGCCAAGCTGATGAGTTCATCCGCTTCCTCCACGGTGGTGGATATGGGTTTCTCAAGCATGCAGTGTATTCCATCAGACAAAAGTATATTGGCAACTTCATGATGGTTGACAGTGGGGACAACCACTGATGCCGCATCGATCTTTCCCAAGATATCGCGAATATCAACGTATGCTTTAGTACCCACCTCTCTGGCCACGTCCTGTGCACGCTCAGGCGATATATCTACTACTCCGACGAGCTCTACCCCCGGCATCTGCGCGTATTTCTGGGCATGAAACCTTCCCAGATACCCCACTCCTATGACTGCTGTCCTAATCAATGTGTTTCTCCGTTATTATTGCCAGACAAAAAGGCAAAGTCTCCGTCGATGCCGACTATGGCTATTGACGACCTGTCAGCCAGATTAATGGTGGAATCCTTGTCAAAAAACAAGGTGCGATCCGCTTCTACAGCCAGTACCGAAGCCTTAACCTGGATCATTTGTTCAATAGTTTCAGCTCCTACTGAAGGCAAATCAAATCTGGTATCCTGCGTGGGTTTACAGACCTTTATCACCACTGCCCCCGCTCCGCCCAGTCGACCGCCACGTTGAATGGTCTGATCTGTTCCTTCTATTGCCTCTACCGCCAGTACGGTGCGATCTTTGACTACCAGGCACTGCCCTACGTCAAGGCGGCCTATCTCCCTTGCGAGTTCCCACCCGAAGTGAATGTCCTTCCACTGGCTTTTTGAGGGCTTACAGTCCGTCAATACTCCGGATGATACGAGTAGTTCCTTCAAGAGAAAGGTGGAAGGAAGTACGCGAATGCCTTCTTGCTCGAGCTCTGAAGCAATGGACCTCAATATTCTGTCATCCAGCCGCGTGCCCAGGCGTCGCCATAGATTTAACGCCCTGAGATCCGGCCTGACATCCTTGAATATCCTGGTCTTTGTTATGGAACCTGCAAATATCGCCTCTGACGCACCCGCCTTTTTTAGCGTCTTTATAAGCTTTCCCAGCTGCCCCAGGTAGATCCATTCAATCTGATCTACTTCTCCTGAAAGCAGCGGGTCTGTCTCTCCCTTATGAGCTACTGCCACTATTCCGTGGCCCTGTTTTCTGGCAGCCCTGGCGCATAATAGAGGAAATTGTCCTCCGCCCGCCACCAGTCCTAA
>CAZPDU010000241.1:0-9058 GCA_964585405.1 uncultured Thermodesulfobacteriaceae bacterium
AGTAAAGCGCGGAGGGAGCTTGGCCTCAGGTCTGGGTCTTTTCCCGAGATCCGTATCGATCAGCAGGGGCAGAATAGGATGATAGAATGGGCTAACGCTGATCTCTATCTGTTCTTCGATCCATTTCGAACTATAACGGGAGAGGAGGCCTCTCATGAGTTCAAGATGAAATTCTAGGAGGTCCATCTTTTCTTTTTCACTGAACAGTCGCCCTTTTTTAAAAAGAGAACTTATCAGAGGATGATTTCTGGAGGAAAAACCGACCCAGGTAAGATTAAACCATACCTGAAGGTCTAAATAGTCTTGTTTTGAGAATTTCTTTCTTACTTGGGGAAATTTTGATGACCTAAAGTCCCTTCCCCGCAACTCCAGTAGTTGCAGATATCTCTTATAGGGCTCTACCATAGTGGGCCATTGGCAGCTGAAAAAATGTGTCAGGATGAACTCCTGCTCTGTAGGCGAAAGCTCGACGGCTGGGCGACGACTTAATTCTAAAAAACCGTCTGTTTTGCCTTGTATGTAAGAAAGTATTTGGAAAACAAGTGATGGAACAAGGTTGAAAGTTACCTTTGCCTCAGGCCTGGAGTCCAGACATGCTATCATGTCAGAGTAGGCCTTTACAGAATGGAGTCTGACCCATGGCATCGCAAAGCGATCCCATATCGGGTCAAGATAAAGAGGTTGATGCATATGCCAAAGAAAAGCAATATTTAACTGCAGCATTATATGCCTTTGGCCTTTTCCTCTTTTTCTTGCTTGGACTTGCACTCAATGCAACGGGTTGTGACAGGTCTGGCCTTGAGCCGTTCAATCCCTATTTCTTCACCACAATCTTCACAGATGCCGTAAGTCCCATTTTCGATCCTTTCTAAGGCCTTATCGATCTTTTTTATCAGCTTTCTTTCCCTGTCTCGAATACGTAGCTCAAAACTACGATCAGACTCTGCGGACGCCCGATCTGTCGGGTCGGGAAAGTGATTGTCCATGTCAGTCATCTCTTCGAGGGTCTTGTCCGCTTCACCTAAAAGATCATCGAGTTTTTTCTGGAGTAGGCCTCGAAAATACTCCAGTTGTTCCTGTTCCATTCTGGTATTCTCCTCAGATTTTTCTTTTCCAGGTTCCGCTTTTCCCGCCGGTTTTGTAATCTAATTGTATTTTTTCAATAATTATATTTTTTTCTATTGACTTGCACATATCATAAACGGTCAGGGCAGCAATGGAAACAGCCGTTAGTGCTTCCATTTCTACGCCGGTGGAGCCTTTTGCTTTTGCTCGTGCAAAAATTTCTATCGCATTTTTCTCCGCGTTTGGAGTAAAGTCAATCTCTATGTTCTGCAATGTTAAAGTATGACAAAGGGGAATCAGGCTTCCCGTTTTTTTGGCGGCCATGATACCTGCTATCCTGGCAACAGCCAGAACATCGCCTTTTGAGATTTTACTGTCAACCAGGAGATTAAAGGCATCAGGTCCTATTATTACCTGCCCTGAAGCAACCGCTTCCCTTTGACTCATAGCTTTTGAGCTTATGTCCACCATTTGGGCTTGCCCATTATTATTGAGATGAGAAAAGGAGCTTATGCTCAAGATGTCCTTTCCTGACTGGAGTGCCTGTGTGCCTCGGATCGTTTAAAAAATTTACGAAAGAAACCCCCTTCTTTCTTTTCTTTTTCTATATCAGCAAATTCCTGAAGCAAAATGCGTTGTCGTTCTGTCAATTTTGTCGGTGTTATAACAGCAACTTCGATTATCTGATCTCCGGATCCAAATCCTCTCAGGTCGGGAATACCAAGTCCTTTCAGCCTAAAGTACTCTCCAGTCTGGGTCTCTGCTGGAATTTTTAGATTACGGGGTCCATCCAAGGTTGATACTTCAACTTCGTCTCCCATGGCCGCCTGTACAATAGAAATAGGAAGACGTAAGTATATGTCATTACCATGACGTTCGAAAAGATCATGAGGTTTTACATGGATTACTATATAGAGATCTCCCCTGGGTCCTTGCCTGAGACCAGCTTCACCCTCTCTTTTTAGTCTTAACCTTGAGCCTGTATCTACCCCCGCCGGAATATGTACTTTTACCTTGTGTCGTTCTCGAAGTCTCCCCTTACCTTGACATGCCTGACAGGGGTCTGTGATGATTGTTCCACTTCCCGAACAATGTGGACAAACAGATGAAATCCTGAAAAATCCTTCTGATCTTATTATTTGACCTCTTCCCCGGCAGATAGGACAGGTAGCAGGGCGGCTTCCGGAGGCCATGCCTGTTCCCTTGCATACGGAACAAGATTCAAGACGAACGATCTCTATCTCGGTCTCTGTACCTCTGGCAGCATCTTCAAATGAGACTTCAAGATCGTATATTAGATCTGCTCCCGCCTCTGGCCCCATAGATGTGCCAGATTTTTGATGCATGGTAGAAAAACCAAACAGGTCTTCAAATAGATCACTAAAATTACTGAATATGTCTTGTGGTCCGGAAAAACCTCTGAATCCTGTTCCGGCTATTCCTTCATAACCATAAAGGTCATAGGTCTGCCTTTTCTGAGGATCTCTGAGCACTTCATAGGCTTCTGCCGCCTCTTTAAAGTGTTCTTCCGCGTCTTCATCACCCTGGTTTTTATCAGGATGATATTTTAAGGCCAGCTTTCGATAAGCTCTTTTTAGTTCTTCTGATGAGCAGTCTCGGGAGACCTCCAAAATCTCGTAGTAGTCTTTTTTCATTGGTAATGCCTACAAGCGATATTTTTAACCTTCTGCTTGATTAATATCTGTCTGTAACGCTTGGAAAATTCGTTCTTCTTCTGCCTCTCGGGCCAATTCTTCCAGATTTTCAAATTTTACCTTATCTTGGGCAATTTCTCTCAATGCCAAGACTATTTCCCTGTTTTTACATTTTACCAGGGGCTGGGCGCCCTTGCGCAATTGTTTAACCCTCTCGATCGCAAGGTGTACTAATGCGAAACGGTTAGGCAAATTTTCCAGGCAATCTTCTATTGTTATTCTAGCCATTATATATTCTCCAATTAAAAAATTAGCATAATATGAATAAGTGTATAGTGTACTGCACACAAATTTTTAAAATCGAGCTCCTTCCTTTTTCGGTATATCAGTATAACAGGGTGTCAAAAATTCTGAACAAATAGGCCTTTATCATCGTTTCGGCCAATACTATGTTAAACTGCAGAATAATCAAACAAATAATCCTAAATCATGAAGAATTTTAAAGTTATTTCCCCTATTCAAATATCTGAAATTGAATGGCCTAAACGGCAATCAAGGCCCTATATTTTTTTGACAGCCCCTTAGAACAAGATCTAGTATTTTGCAAGTGTCTTTTATGAATATATTACTATAATATCAGTTTTAGTTGTCGCAATCCTTATTCAACATAGCTATTGTGTAACAGGATTAATATGAGGGACCTTCTTGCAGGCTTTTTTTTATATTTCATTATTTTAGCGTCGGTTGCTAATGGACAGGATTTTGGGAGAATTTCTCAAAATAACATACCAAATGCAAAGATTCAGTTAACTTATGAGGCGGTTTCCCCTTCATGGCGGTTGGTTTGGGATGAAGCGAGAGAGATGGTGAAGAAAAATGAACTTGATGGTGCTGTAGCCCTTTACAGAGAACTGTTGAGAGATCGCCAAGGTCTTGTAGAAGCAAGGTGGGAATTGGGCTTAGTTTTAATGCAGTTAAATAAAGAAAGTCAAGCCATACTTGAGTTTGAGCGTGTTGTTGAGGCCAAACCCGATGATATCCAGGCATTATTCATTCTTGCGAAACTTCTGAGCTGTTCGGGTCAGTGTGATAAGGCTATTGCCGTATATAAAAATTTGGTGGAAGAACTTAATCTAAGGGGAGAAGACTTCCACATAGCTAAGAATGAATTATTTGATATAAATGAAGAGTTGACTTTAGTGAAGATTATAGAGGGTCTTTGCCGTTGTCTTAAATCCCAAAAAAGGTTTAATGAGTCTATAGAATATCTCATGAAGGCCTTGGCCATAGAGCCTGACCGAAAAGACCTTGAGTTTGATCTGGCCTGTTGTCTTCTCCGTATAAAAAAAGCAAAAAAGGCCTCACATCTTTTTAAAAAATTATTACCTCAATATGAAAATGATACGGACTTTTTAGCTGCCTATGCAGAGGCCCTTTTAGCCTTGGGAGATCGAGATGAGTCTACCAAAATACTTGAGAGGTTTGTTATACTTTCATCTGATAATACCGGAAAAGCTCAATCAGATAATCTGATATGGGGCGTTAATGAGCTTGTTTCTTTATATTTAATGGAAGGAGATGTGCATTCAGCAATCAAAGTAATCGAGGATTTGAAACATAATCATCCTAAAGTGCTTGATAAAAATCTTTTGGCAACTGCCGGGCGTTTGTATTTTGCATCTCATAATTATCTCAAGGCGCTTGATACTTTCAGAATTTTTCTTAAAGAAGAACCAGACAATAAAAAGGGATTGATGTTTATAGCTCGTACGTATGAGTGCCTTCAGCTCCTTACGCCAGCCATTTCCATTTATAAGCAACTCTTACTTCTTGAACCTGGTTCATCCATTACTATGCATTTGGCTAAATTATTTTTAGAGATAGAAAATTTTGATCAAGCAAGCCTTCTAATTACTGAGGATATGCGCGGTAGGCTGAAAAATGACACCAAAGGAAGAAAACTCCTGCTAGATATCTATTTAGGGAATGGAGATGCAGAGAGAGTTGAAGAGCTTTTAGACAGTGAGAGTGTTTTTTTGAAGGACGATGATATATTGTCATCATACGTTTCTCTTGTCACTTCGATCGGTTATATCAGGACCCAGAGGGGATTTCGCTTATATGAAGACGCTTTGCTTGCTTTGGCTGCCCAGGCTGAAAAAAGGAGAGACCTTCTACAGGCCGGAGTCAAATTGCTTGTGAGTCTTGGCCGTCAGGATACAGCTGAGCGAGTGTTAAGATGTTGTTGGTCTGAGGGCCGGTCCCTTTGGTCCGCTGACATGATGGTCAATAGATACCTTGAGAGGAATAAGTGGGAAGAGGCGGTTGCTTTGCTTGAAAATGCCATATCTGTTTATCCTTCTTCGGCGAGGCTTAAATTAAAACGGGTCTATCTGCTTCTTAACATGGCCAGGGCTGAATTGGCATTGGAATCGCTTTTATCAATCTATGTAGACAATAATTGGCAGTGGGGAAAAGAAAAGAGACAGCTGTGTGAGGCATATGCCAACAGTTTGTCCGGAAGATACGAAGAAGCACTTGATATTTATGGACAAATAATTCAAGAAGCACCGAATCATTTGGAAGCACATAGAGGCCGATGGTTCAATTTTGAAGCCTATGGCTTGGGGCATGAGGCTGATGCAGAGGCCCGAGGTTTAGAAATAATCACAGGAATCGGGTGTAAAGATCTTTCAGCCAATGGCGATAATGAAAAGTTTGTTCCAGTATTTGTAACGAATGATAAGGTGATTCCGTCGCCTGGAGCTTACTTGGAGGGATTTGTATGCAACAAGAATTTGTTGCCGCCCAAGGAGATTCTTAGTTCTGCATTCTGTGAAATGGAAGGTGAAGCATGTCCATTACTGCTTGCTTTGTCCTACGAACATTTCAAAAAGTTTCCCGAAGCGATTATGATGTGGCGCACATTCTTGAAGAGACACGATACATACTGGCCAGGCTATGAACGTCTGGCAAGGATATATGAGAGCAAGGGTGAGGCAGATTCTGCACAAAAATTAATGTACAGGACTTGCTGTAAAATAAAACAGCTACAATTATTTTTTTATTACGGAAAGGATAATAATAAAATAAAAACTGTTTTGGAAGAAGCTGCCGCTTCGGACATTTGGATGTGGCAAGAGCTTGATTTTATGGCCCTTGAATCTTGGGAGGGAGTATTCTGTTCCAATTAAGATTTTTCTCCGTTATTCCTTGATTTTTTTAAACATTATAGATAAAAAGGTAACACCAGTATCTGGAGATATACGCAAATGAATATTTTAGTGACCGGCGGAGCCGGTTTTATCGGATCTCATTTATGTGATCACCTTATTTCTAGAGGAGAGCATGTTTCAGCTATAGATGATCTCTCCACCGGTTTTTTTGAAAACATAATCCATTTGCTAAGCAATCCAAGATTTGAATATATAAATGACACTATCCTGAACAAGGAAAGGATGGATAGTCTTGTTCAACGGTCTGAAATAATTGTACATCTTGCTGCTGCTGTAGGTGTCAAATATGTTGTAGAAAATCCACTTTCCTCTATCGAAACTAATATCTGCGGGACTGAAATCGTTCTTAATCTTGCTAACAAGCACAAGAAAAAAATACTTATAGCATCGAGCTCAGAGGTCTATGGGAAACACATGCACGCCCCTCTGAAAGAGGATGACAATTTGATTTATGGTCCTCCTACTACCATGCGATGGAGCTATGCGGCCTCGAAGCTTATAGATGAGTTTACTGCACTTGCATATCATCGTACTAAAAAGCTCAGCGTGGCTGTATTCCGTTGCTTTAATACAATAGGGCCTAGACAGACAGGTCTTTATGGAATGGTGGTGCCCAGGTTAATTCAGCAAGCCCTTAGGGATGAACCTATTACAGTTTATGGTGATGGCCAACAGACTCGGACATTTACTTATGTTGGAGATGTAGTAGAGTCCATATGCAGGCTTATGGATTGTGAAAAGGCATATGGTGAGGTAATAAATATAGGAGGCACAGAAGAAATTTCTATATCAGAGCTTGCCATGCGTATCAAGTCTCTTGTTGGGAGTAAGTCGGAAATAATCTATATACCTTATGAAAAAGTCTACGGCAAAGACTTTGAAGACATGATGCGAAGGGTTCCTTCATCTGAAAAACTCAATAACTTAATAAATTTTGTTCCACAAACTCCTTTTGATACGATTCTTGAAAAGACCGCAGAATATTTTCGTGCAATTATTTAAAATGACTGAGTGCCTAAAATTGTGTCTTGTGCTTTTAGCCTGATTAATAAAAATGGCCACAATCAGATTTCTTAAAAACTGTATATTATTGTCATTGATTCAAATATTTAACCGCAAAGCAGGATCTTCGATCGAGTTCTGAGTAGATAGTGCGTAACGATATTTTAACTTTTATGTACTTTAACCCCAATTAATTTAAAGACATTTATCCCAAAAATACGAAATTAATATAATAATTGCATTCCATGTCGATTACCCTTCTTGATGCAGGCCTTTTTTTTCTTTACTCCTTCGGGCTCAGTGCGTTCCTTATTCCATGCGTTATATGGTTTTCAAAACGCATTGGTTTTGTAGCTCAGCCCAGAGAGGACCGCTGGCATAGGCGTCCGACTGCCCTTCTGGGAGGTATTGCGTTATTTTTTTCTTTTATGCTTCCCAATTTGTTTTTAGGAGAAATTCCATTTCCAATGCTTATCTTGATTCTCGGAGCAAGTGCCATGTTTTTGTTGGGGTTGATTGATGATGTCTACGATTTGTCGCCTCAAAGCAAATTTATAGGGCAATTAATCATATCTGCTCTGATTGTTGCCGGTGGAGTCAGGATACAAGGACTCGGGCATCCCGCCGCGTCTATAATGATAACACTTTTTTGGTTCGTAGCTATTACAAATGCAGTCAATATTCTTGACAACATGGATGGTCTGGCAGCTGGCATTTCGTTTATAGCTGCCTGTTCTCTCTGGGTTTATAGCCAGCTCGGAGGTCCTGTTATACTGGGTCTGCCGGCTATGCTCCTTGCAGGTGCTACGGCTGGATTCTGGATATACAACTTTAATCCCGCTAAAATATTTATGGGAGATTGCGGGAGTCTCTTTTTGGGCTTTCTCCTGGCAGGTCTGACCGTAACAGGTACTTGGACGTCAGGCCTATCTAGTACAGCATCCGGAGTTTATACTGGAGTTACTAGTTTGGTATTAGTGCTAGTTGTCCCTGTGGCCGTTCTGATCATACCACTCTTTGACACCGCCCTTGTATCCTTTACCAGGGTCCAGACTGGACGACCTATTTCTAAAGGAGGACGTGATCATACTTCTCATCGCATGGTTTTGCTGGGATATTCAGAAAAAAGGACTGTGTTGACTCTAATGGCATGGGCTGGAAGTATATCGGCCTTGGCATTATATCTATCATACCAGAGTGCCCAGGGTCTTTTGGTTATGCTGAGTGTGATCGCGGTAATTTCTTTATTTTTTGGGACATTTCTTACACACTTGAATGGCACTGTCTATAATAGCAAGACAGAGAATTCATATACCACATTTCGAGGTTCCTCGCTTTTATGCCGAATACTGAACAAGAAGCAAATTCTCCAGGCAGCGGTAGATACTGTGCTTATAACAGTCGCCTATCTGACTTCTTACCTTCTTCGATACGATGGTGTTATTAATTTGTGGAATCAACAACTTATAGAAAAATCTCTTCCTTTGCTCATACCTATAAAGCTGTGTTTTTTTTGGATATTTGGGCTGTATAAAGGTCAATGGCGCTATGTGAGTATCGGAGATATGTGGCAGATTTTTAAGGCGGTTGCGGTAAGTTCTTTAATTATTGTTGGATTGCTTTTATATATTTATCGTTTCGAGGGTTATTCTAGAGTTCTTTTCCTGAATGATGCCCTGTTGACCTTGGTAATGATAGGTGGCGTTCGTTTACTTATGCGATTATTTAAGGAATATTTCAGCCTGCAGGCTGAACGTAGTAATTCAATACCTATCCTAATAGTTGGAGCAGGAGATGGCGGTGATTTGTTCCTGAGAGAGCTTCGGCACAATTCAAATCATGATTATCTGCCCGTGGGTTTTATTGATGACGATCCAGCGAAAAAAAATCAGATAATCCATGGTATCAAGGTATTGGGGGCCAGGGAAGACATACCTGAAATTGCCAAAAGATATGGAATTCAGAGGGCCTTTGTGTCTATAATGTCGGCATCAAGCAGCCAGATTGAAGGAATTTTTGATATCTGTAAAAGGGGCGGTGTGAAGTGTGACAGGGTACGACCGCTTTTGCCTATAGTAAGATCCAAAGAAAAAGAAAGAG
>CAZPDU010000242.1:0-8923 GCA_964585405.1 uncultured Thermodesulfobacteriaceae bacterium
CCGCTGGAGTTCATAATCAAAGTCCGACACGGCTCTTAATCCCCTGAGTATGGCACAGGCACCATATTTGGAGGCAAGATCCACCAGGAGACCGTCAAAGCTGGTGATCTTTACTTTTCCGTTCATTCCAGCGGTCTCGCGCACCATTTCCAGACGTTCCTCAATTGTAAACAGGCTCTCTTTTACCGGATTGGTGCCGATGGCAATCACTACCTGATCAAACATCTTCAGTGCACGATCAACAATGTCCAAATGACCGTTGGTAACAGGATCAAAGGTGCCGGGATAGACGGCGGTGCGGAATAATTGATTTGATTGCATTTATATTTACCTGTAAAACCAGAGTTCAGTCTGGCCGTATACGCGTTTGTCCACGAGCTGAAGGGAAGATTTTGCCCCCTTACCTTTTCCCTTTGTTTCATCACTGGATACAGCCTGGAGAGGGAGATTCTCTCCCTTGAATTCTTCAATGATCATAAAACCCCCGGGGACCAGGGCGCAGGAATCGACCACCCAATCCATCGCCCTTTTACCAAGGCCCTGAGAATAAGGAGGATCGGCGAATATCAGATCAAAGGGGCCGTATGCAAGGATACGGTCAAGTGACTTTGCATTGGTCCTGATGTCGGCCCTGATCACCTTTGCACGCCCTTTAAAGGCGCACAGATCGAGGTTTCGTCTTATGAGGTCAAGGGCGGATCCGTGATGATCTGCAAAGACCACCTGCCTGACCCCCCTGGAAAGGGCCTCGAGCCCCAGCGCCCCGGTGCCGGCAAAGAGATCCAGGACATTGCACGATTCCCACGGGAATTCCATGCGGGAATGCAGGATCTGAAAAAGGGCCTCCCTGACGAGATCTGACGTCGGACGCAGCAAGCGGCCTTTGGGCCCCAAGAAACGACGCCCCCGGGCATGACCTCCGGTGATTCTCATTACATATCAACTGTAAACGCCGCCTGTCCGCATTTGCAAGGACCCATGATTTATTCAAAGTGCGTAGCGCAAATCGGAAAAAGGCCACATAAGATCGGATCCAACCCGTCATCTTCAATCCGACGGGTGTGGACGTAGGCAAAAGATGGGTCCTGCAAATGGCCAGCTATGGATTGATTGACGCCGCCCTCTCCACAATCCTGCTCTCAGTCCACTCCTGGGGATTCTCCAGGCGATCTGTCTTGGGACCAAGGTCATAGGACCCTGCGGTCAGTATGGCATCTATGGCCAGAGGTGCAGTGTCCCGGGCGTTAAACACATTGACCAGCAGATTGTATACAAATGCCTCCACACGATCGGCCATTCTCTTTCTTATATCTATGGGCAGTCCCAACAGCTTGTTCTCAAAAGGCAGGTTCAATTTTTTATAATTGCCCTTTTTGAGTCCCTTGGATTCGGCATAGGCCGTCATCTCAGCCCACAGCTCCTCTGTTACTCCTTCTCCTTCAATCTTGATAAAATTCCCGTATTCATCAGTTGCTGCATTGCCGTAGTCGTTCACTTCCAGGCCCCAGGAGATCATCTGAAGGGCAGTAGCCACATTGGCCTTTGTGGTATTGGTCGTTGAGGCAATCTCCCTCAATCTCTCTGAATTATTTCCCGAAGTGCCATGCTGGGCACCTGAGACCTTGTATCCGGCCAGGGCCTTGTGTATCTCTCTGGTCAATTCCACCTGTATCCCCAGGTCACTCGCTTCAATACCATGAGTGGAGCCGTTGTTAAGTGCTATCCAGTCGGGGAAGACATCATGCGCGTTAAGACCCTGAATCAGAAACAGGGCCTCTCCAACCGTCGAAAGCCCTTCTTTTCCCTTTATTTCACCTACCTCTGTCTCCAGCCCAGCCCATTGAGGGACAAAGGGGGCCAGCTGCAGATTCGCAAGCAGGTTCTTGTCATCCGGAAGGTGTGATGCATCAATCGCTATGGAGGTCATGCCGGCCTCAAAGAGGGTGGGAATCTCTGCCTTTGCCGGTTCCACATCCCCTTCTTTCTTTATGCCGTAATGGTCGGCATGAATTGCCACTGGTATTGTGATTCTCAGCTCATTGCAGACCTGATCAACCAGCGTGGCTATATTCCAGTAATTGACAGCACAATAGGCATTCGCACCGCCTTCTGACCTGGCTATTTCTATTATTATAGCTGCGTTGGCCCTCTGCGCCGCAGCCAGAACGCCGCGAATGACCATATTGTTTCTGCCGTTGGCGGCAATGGTCATGGCCTTGCCCTTGGCCAGCAATGCCCTGTCGATGACCTTGCCGCTCACCAGCATGGCCTTTGAGTTGGGGAAAAGCTTAACCACATTGGGGGGACGCCCTATTTCCAATGCCCTGTTAAAATCCGCAGAGTAATGACCTGCCTTCTCCGTCATGACATACCTCCTTTCAGTTTTACAGGTTCAACGGTTACCGGTTCAATGGTTCAGTTGGTTCCGGACTCAGTCTCTCAGCCGATATTCAGCGAATACAGCGAGACAAAGGTAACCCTGAACCCTCTCCAACCCTGAACGATTACAAATACTTTTCCACCAGCAACTCCGCTATCTGAACGGCGTTAGTAGCAGCACCTTTTCTGATATTGTCCGCTACCACCCATAAAACAAGCCCGTTGGCCTGGGAGATGTCCTCCCTTATCCTGCCCACAAGGGTAAGATCCTGTCCTTCAGCATCCAGGGCAAGTGGATAGACATTATGTGACAGGTCATCAACGACCTTGATTCCAGGTGCCATGGAAAGGAGTTCTCTGGCCTTGGATGCGCTGATCTTTCTCTCGAACTGTATATTCACGGCCTCAGAGTGGCTGTAGAATACAGGGACCCTGACCGTAGTGGCGGAGACCTGAATCTCCGGGTCCTCCATGATCTTTCGGGTCTCATTGACCATCTTCATCTCTTCCCTGGTATAACCGTTGTCCATAAAGGCATCTATGTGCGGAAGGCAGTTAAACGCGATCTGGTGCGGATAGACCCTGGACTCAGGGGTCCTGCCCTTTGCCCATGACCTTATCTGGTTTTCAAGCTCGTGTACGGCCTTAAGGCCGGAACCAGACACGGCCTGATAGGTGGATACGACGATGCGTTTTATGCGTGCATAGTCATACAATGGCTTCAGGGCCACAACCAACTGTATGGTGGAGCAGTTGGGATTGGCTATAATGCCTTTTGCCTTGTAGCCGGAAACGGCATGGGGATTTACTTCGGGAACCACCAGAGGGATTTCGGGATCCATACGCCATGCGTTTGAATTGTCCACAACCACCGCCCCGGCTTTAGCGGCCGAGGGGGCAAAGGCGAGGCTCCTGTCCCCGCCTGCGGAAAAAATTGCAATGTCTACTCCATCAAAGGAGTCGTGATCAAGCTTTTGAACCCTGACCTTCTCTGCCTTGAAGGAAAGCTCTTTCCCTTCGGAACGTTCAGAGGCCAGAAAACGTATCTCCCTGACAGGAAAATTACGTTCCTCCAGGACCCTTATCATGGTCTGACCGACCGCACCGGTGGCACCGGCTACCGCCACGCTGAAAGTCTTTGCCATAACCCCTCCGAAATATAATTGATCCCTGAATCACTAAATTCCATATATTACTTTATACAGTCAGCCACCAAATCCCCCACTTCGCCGGTACTGTAGCCCATTCTGCCGGCGGAAAGGCTCTTCAGATCCTGGCTGACCACCTTCTTTACTCCATCTTCTATGGCCTTTGCCGCATCGATCTCGCCCAGATACTCCAGCATCATCTGCCCGGCGCATATGGCAGCCAGGGGGTTAATAACATTTTTACCCTTATACTTGGGGGCCGAGCCGCCTATGGGTTCGAACATGGAAACACCTTCAGGATTGAGATTGCCTCCCGCCGCAATACCCATGCCTCCCTGTATCATGGCCCCCAGGTCTGTAATGATGTCACCGAACATGTTATCAGTTACTATCACATCAAACCATTCGGGGTTCTTGATCATCCACATGCAGGTCGCGTCCACATGGGCATAGTCCGTTGCAATATCCGGATATTCCTCGGCAATATCATAAAACGTTCGCTCCCACAGATCAAAGGCATAGGTAAGCACATTGGTCTTTCCGCACAGGGTGACCTTTTTCCCTTTATTACGGCGCCTGCAGTAATCAAAGGCAAAGCGGATGCATCGTTCCACGCCCTTTCTTGTGTTAATGGATTCCTGAACAGCCACCTCATCAGGAGTATCTTTCTTTAGCACACCACCGGCCCCGGCATAAAGGCCCTCTGTATTTTCTCGAACCACCACGAAATCTATGTCCTCGGGCCCCTTGTTTTTAAGGGGTGTATCCACACCCGGATAGAGTATGACCGGTCGAAGATTTATATACTGGTCCAGCGCAAACCGCAGTGCAAGAAGTATCCCCTTTTCCAGAATGCCGGGTCTTACATCCGGATGACCAATGGCACCCAGATAAATGGCCCTGTATTGCCCGAGGTCTCTCACTGCTCCTTCCGGCAGGACCTCCCCTGTCTGTAAATACCTTTCTCCACCATAATCATACCAGGTGAGGTCGAGGTCGAATCCGAAACGATCGGATACGGTCTTAAGGACCTTGACCCCTTCATTTATGACTTCAGGGCCGGTACCATCCCCTGGAATAACAGCAATTTTATATGTATTCATTATTTCAATCCTTTACAAAAAATACAGTGAACGTTCACCGTATCAATACACAAAGAAAATTATACCTTGATTCAAAATTCAACATTCAAAATTCACAGATTTTTAAGCACGTGGGGAATCAATCCCCCGTCTGAAATCAACTCCTGCATGAACGGAGGTATCGGCTGGGCCCTGAATACATCCCCTGTAGTCAAATCCCGAATCTCTCCCGTATCGGCATTGACCTCCACCTCATCACCCTGTCTGATGCCGCTGAGTATTCCATCGCACTCAAATATGGGCAGTCCCATATTAAAGGCATTGCGATAAAAAATCCTGGCAAAGCTGGGTGCAATTATACAACCAATGCCCGCTGCCTTGAGGGCTATGGGGGCATGCTCTCTTGAAGAACCACAGCCAAAATTCTTCCCCGCAACAATTATGTCCCCTGGTTTTATTTTTTTGGAAAAATCAGGATCGGCATCCTCCATGCAGTGTTTGGCAAGTTCTTCAGGGTCCGAGGTGTTGAGATAGCGCGCAGGAATAATCACATCCGTATCTATATTTTTCCCAAATTTCCAGACCTTTCCTTTGATTTTCATAATCATCAATCCCTAATTCCGCTGAAAATATCCCCTGTGCGGCGTTGCTTCAATTCCCTCATCATGGCGACGTACATCTGAGTACGCCTTGTTCATCGAAAATTCCGCGCCTTTCATCTGGAGCATTTTGAGCAGAATTCATTTTTACAATTCGTCAGGACTTGCGATTCTACCCAATACCGCACTTGCAGCGGCAATGGCCGGATTCGCCAGATATACCTCGCTCTTGGGATGTCCCATACGGCCGACAAAATTCCTGTTAGTGGTGGCAAGCGCACGCTCCCCCTCGGCGAGAACCCCCATATGCCCTCCAAGACAGGGACCACAGGTGGGTGGTCCTATTACCGCCCCGGCATTCATAAAAGTCGCGAGAATCCCCTCCCTGAGGGCCTGCATATACACTGTGGGAGTAGTGGGAAGGACAATAAGTCTGAGACCTTTCGAGACCTTCTTTCCGGAGATGACATCAGCAGCCAGGGCCAGGTCTTCCACACGACCATTCGTACAGGAACCGATCACCACCTGATCCAAGGGTACATTCCCCACTTTTGAAATACCCCTTGTATTTTCAGGCAGATGGGGAAAGGCTACCTGAGGCTCTATTCCACTGCATTCATAGTCGATAACCCCGGCGTATTCGGCCTCCTCATCACTGCGATATAGAACAGAATCCCTGACGCCCCGACCAGTCACATAATTCAGGGTGGTGTCATCAGGATTGATAAGCCCTACCTTGCCACCGGCCTCTATGGCCATATTGGACATGGTAAAACGGCCGGCCATGGACATGGAATCGATCACCGGACCGGTGAACTCCATTGCCATATACAGGGCCCCGTCCACACCGATATCGCCTATGGTGTAAAGTATCAAATCCTTGCCGCCCACCCAAGGCCTTAGCCTTCCTTTATACACAAACTTTATGGACCTTGGCACCTTGAACCATGTCTTCCCTGTTATCATGACAGCAGCCAGATCAGTGCTTCCTACTCCAGTGGCAAAGATCCCCATGGCACCGTAGGTACAGGTGTGGCTGTCGGCCCCTATAACCACATCACCGGGAACCACCAGGCCCTTTTCCGGAAGCAGCACGTGCTCCACACCGGATTCTCCCCCGTCATAGTGATGCACAATACCATGCTCAGCGGCAAACTCCCTCAGAATCCTGGCCTGCTCGGCGCTCTTAATGTCCTTGTTGGGGACAAAGTGATCTGATACCAGGGCCAGCCTTTCTCTATCAAAGACAGTTTTTACGCCTGTCTGCCTGAAGGTCTTTATGGCAATGGGGGCCGTTATGTCGTTGCCCAGGGCAAAGTCTACATCGACTTCCACCAACTGTCCTGGCTCCACACTGTCCAGACCGGCATGTGCAGCCAATATCTTTTCAGCTATTGTCATCGATCGGCTCATAATATCTCTCTAAAAACCATGAAACTGTGAAAATGTTGAATGCTAAATGTTGAATTGAGGAATAATTTTTTTATTCATCTATTGTTAGACAGGGTGAAAATCTCTGTTCAATATTCTAATCGTTTTAACGCAATTCACAATTCAGTATTCACAACACAACATTTTTTCTTTTATGTAGAGCATTTTCCTTGGAGTGTTCAAGGCGATTCAGGGCGTTCAAATATGCCATGACACTGGCAGTAATTATATCAGGATCGGTACCATGGCCGGTAACCACATGACTGCCTTCTTCAAGACGCACGGTGACCTCTCCCAGGGCATCGGTGCCTCCGGTAATAGAATTTACGGCAAAACCAAGTAAACGGCTCTTAGTCTTTACAAGCTCGGCCACCGCCTTATATGCTGCATCTATAGGACCGGCACCCAGGCTCACTCCGGAAACTTCATTGCCGTCTATTTTAAGTATCACTGCGGCGGTTGGTTTGATGCCGCTTCCACCGGCAACATAGAGATAAGCAAGGTGGTAACGATCCGGAATCCGGAGCGTCTCCTCTGCTACAAGGGCCTCAACATCCTCCGGATAGACCTCCTTCTTCTTGTCTGCAAGGGACTTGAACCTTATGAATACCCTATTTATTTCTTCATCGCTGAGCCTGTAGCCTATCTCCTCGATCTTTGCCTTGAGGGCATGTCTCCCGGAGTGTTTCCCCAGTACCAGGGTCCCTTTGCTGAGACCTATGTCCTTGGGATCGATAATCTCATAAGTAGTACGTTCCTTTAAGACCCCGTCCTGGTGGATTCCTGACTCGTGTGCAAAGGCATTGGCCCCTACTATGGCCTTGTTTGCCTGGACTACCATTCCGGTAAGCATACTTACCAGTCGGCTCACGGTCATTATATGCTGAGAACATATTGCGGTATCAAACGGAAGGACGTCCCGTCTGGTGCGGATCGCCATGACCACCTCTTCCATCGCGGCATTCCCGGCCCTCTCACCTATGCCGTTTATAGTGCACTCTACCTGTCTTGCACCATTATCTATAGCCTCAAGCACATTCGCCGTGGCCAGGCCCAGGTCATTATGACAGTGCACACTCAAGACTGCTTTATGGATATTTGGTGTGTGCTCCATCACATATCGAATCATCCTGCCGAAATTGTGTGGTACGGCATACCCCACCGTGTCCGGGAAATTGACAGTGGTGGCGCCGGCGTCTATCACTGCCTCAAATACCTTACAGAGGAAATCCAGATCGCTCCTGCTTGCGTCTTCAGCGGAAAACTCCACGTTACCCGTAAATTTTACTGCATATTCCACTGCAGACCGAGCCATATCCAGTACCTGCTCCCGTGTCTTTCTCAGTTTATACTGAAGGTGGATATCAGAGGTGGCGATGAATGTATGTATTCGAGGATTTTCTCCCTCCTTCAACGCCTCCCATGCGGTATCGATGTCTTTCTTATTGGCACGGGCCAGGGCGGCAACCTGCAGACCCTTGAGTTCCTGTGAAATGCGCCTGACACTCTCAAAATCGCCTGAAGATGCAACAGGGAATCCCGCCTCGATCACATCGACATTCAGCTTTTTCAACTGTCTCCCGATCTGGAGTTTCTCCTCCACGTTCAGAGACACGCTGGGGGACTGCTCACCGTCTCTTAACGTCGTATCAAATATTATTATTTTTTCGTTGCTGCTCATTTTTTCTGCGTCCGACTGTCTTTGCCGAAAGAAACACCCTCTTTGTCACTTCTGTGAACCGCTCTAGACCTCACCAGTCTGGGCCTCAGTGCCTTGAAAGACATCAATACAGGCCCTGATATAACATATGCGGTCATAAGGACAAACAGCGTAACTCTGGGCTCCACGGCAACTACCATTATGGCCAGTATCAGCAATACCATACCGGAAAAGGGGTGTTGTTGAAGCCACCGTATCTCCTTGAAATTATAGTAACGCACATTGCTTACCATAAGGAAGGAAAGGCCGTAGACCATGATCAGCACTGCTATATGACGTACAGGCCCGAATATGCCACAATATTGGCATAAAAGAACGGATGTAGCCAATACGGCCGCCGCAGAAGGGCATGGCAGACCAAGAAAGTACCCCCTTGTGCCGCTGTTGCCGCTCTGACTGAGTATGTTGAATCTGGCCAGCCTGAGGGCGGTCGTCGCCACATATAGAAATGCGGCAAGCCACCCCAGCCGGCCGTAATCCTGAAGTCCCCAGATAAAGGCAAGTATGCCGGGGGCTACTCCAAAGGCCACCAGGTCTGAAAGGGAATCATACTCCATGCCGAAT
>CAZPDU010000243.1:0-16746 GCA_964585405.1 uncultured Thermodesulfobacteriaceae bacterium
GATGCTCTGCTTGGCAGCGATATGGCCGGTTTTTCAGCGGCCCTTTTTTCCAGCGGAGGCCTGAGGGCACTCATGAATCTCTTGGCTTCTGAAACAGAAGCCAATATTGTTTCTGCTCCCAATATACTGGCTGTAGACAATCACGAGTCTACAATCGAAGTGACTCGAGACGAACCAACTGTATCCGCTTCGCAGACGAGTACGGAGTCCACCTCTGTAACCCAGACCATTCAGTATCGCAGTGTCGGTATAATATTAAAGGTAACGCCCTTGATCAACGAAAGCGGGCTCGTGACTTTAGAGATTTCACAGGAAGTGAGCAATCTCCTGGCCCAAACAAATGTAGAGGGTGTCAGCTCCCCAGTTTTCCAGACTCGAAGGGCAACGACAAACCTCGTCGTACAGGATAATCAGACAATAATAATCGGCGGCTTGATGCAGACGCAGCAGGAATTCGTACATACAGGTATTCCTTTTCTCAAGAATTTGCCGATTTTGGGCTATTTATTCGGGAGCAAAGGCTATGCTAACAATAAGACAGAGCTTTTATTTGCAATTACACCCCATGTAATCCATACAAAAGAACAGGCCGATGCCCTTACCCGGGAGTTTTCCCAGAAAGTGAAATCCGTGGAAAAAATATTAGAACAGAGAGGTGTGTTTGATGATGGAGGGAATTCAGAAAATACGAGGGAATAATAGTAATGGCCAATACACATAATAGAGTCCTTGTACAAAGGGTGCTTTTTATGTCCAAAATATTTCAGCATTCAGGTCTACTTATTTCATGAAAAATTGGATATTATTACCGGTAATTATCTTGTGTATTTTAATCTTCGGATTATCCTCAAACCTTGTGATGAATACTGCCCAGGCCGTAGAATCTCAGGTTGAGCTTGGGCCTTATGCAATTATTATCAGTAATGACCCCTTTGATCCAGAGAGAGGCAAGAGCCAACCTTCATTTTCAGCAGGCGAGGAAGATCTGAAAAATCGGTATCAAGTATATGGTACTATTATTTCCGGAGAAATACGACAGGCATTTCTGTTGGTTTCAAGCTCCGATGCCGCATCCAGCCCGCGCAGAAAGGTAGTAAGCGGATCTCAAAAAAATTTACGTACTGTAACTGTTGGCGACCTGGTCAATGGCTGGCGTGTAGAGGATATAACGGCCCAAGGTGTCAAACTTGAATCGGACGGTGAATATGTTGAAGTCGGTATATTTGATGAGGTGAAAGAAGAGAGAAGGGCTACAGCCCCGGTTGCTTTACAGACACCCCATCCAAAGCCGCAGGTAAGTCAAGTGCCTGAATCAACAACAGCAGAAAGTCCTTCCACCACTTCCACCGGCAAGCCGGATTTTCATCCTCAGAGAAGGCCTAGAGAGAGGACTCCATTGCGCCCTGAGACAATTGATCCTGCCAGGACCTCAGCTGGTTCTGAACCTCAGGCAGAGACAGGAGGAACTGGTGCCTCAGCTGGCCCTGAACCTCAGTCAGAGACAGGGGAAGCAGAAGGCGCCCCTAGTAAGCCGAACTTTTTAACTCCGCCTGATGCACCTTCTACTAATCCTTTCCTGGAACTGATAAAAAAGGCAAGGGAAAAGTGATTATTTTGTAGGATCATGCATATATGAGAGCCATTTGTCTGTCTGCATCGGTTTATACGCTTTTGATTTTCCTGAGGCACGCATCAAGATTTTCTAGGTTTTCACCCTGAAATACTGAAAAAGATCCTTCAGGCAGACTTTTCCTTATCAGGTTGCCGAGCACCTTCTTGGGACCAAGTTCAATAAAGTTAGATATTCCGTCCTGGTGCATATTGATTACAATCTCATACCACCTGACAGGTGAGCAGATCTGTTTTTTCATGAGTTCCTTAATCTGTTCTGGGTCTGATTCCGGTTTTGCCGTGACGTTGGCGTAAATTGGGATTTCAGGCCTGTAAAAAGGAACTTTATCCAAGATTTCAGAAAAGCGCCTTGATGCCTCATACATAAGGGGACTGTGGTAGGCACCGGAAACCTTCAAGGGAATAGCCTTTGCTCCTTTAGCCTTAGCAGCCTCACACAAATCCTCGACCAGGTCTGTTTCACCAGTGACTACTATCTGCTCTGGAGAATTGTGGTTAGCCAGAACCAGGACGCCCTTTTTCGCCAGAGGCTTGATCAATTCCTCCAGCACTTTCCTGCTGAGCCCTATTACTGCAGCCATGGCCCCTGGATTTTTACCCCCCGCCTCCATCATAAGGCCGCCCCTGGCATGAACCAGCTTGAACGTGTCTTCAAGACTAATTACACCAGCGGCCCACAGTGCCGGATATTCTCCCAGACTGTGTCCTGCTAGCGCTGCTGCTTTTAATCCCTTATTTCTGGCATTCATACAGCAAATGATATCTACTGCAGTCAGACAAAGCTGAAGATTCTCAACCTGGGTTAGTTCTTCCATGGTTCCTTCTATGCAGAGTTTTCTCAGGGGAAGCCCTGTCAGCTTTTCTGCTACAGAAAAGACCTGGGCCGCATCAGACACCTTTTCCAATAGGACCTTTCCCATTCCAACATATTGAGAACCCTGCCCGGGGAAAACAAAGGCCAGATTACTTCTCATTATTAGAATTCCTCCATGTATTAACCAAACTTACCCCCCTATGCTATACATACTGCGGGTGCAAGATAGTTTCTCTTTGTTCGAAAACTTCAATTCTTTTGGTTTTTTTAATATGGCTCGATGAAGAAAAAGGGCCAGATCCCCTTCGTTTTGTCCTTGGCGCAGGGCCTTTTTGACATTCACCTCCTCATCAGAGAACAGGCATAATCGAAGACGTCCCTCAGCCGTGAGACGCAGGCGGTTACAACTTTTGCAGAAAGGGTGACTTAAAGCACCAATAAATCCTATGCTACCCGGGCCCTTATCCAGCGCATATACACTCGCCGGTCCGGCACTTTTTGATTTGTCAGGCAATGGGCGCAGTTTTCCAAATGCCTGCTCTATCTGATTCCTGATTTTGTCACAACTGACAAATCTGGCAGGGTTCCAAAAAATATCATGGCCGAAAGGCATGAACTCTATAAACCGTATCTGTAGGGGATATTTCAAACTCAATTCTGCCAAGGCGGTTATTTCATTGTCATTTATGCCTTTAATGATGACCGAATTGATCTTTATTGGGGAAAATCCCTTCTCTAGGGCCTTTTTTATGCCCCGCCACACCTGTTCAAATAGATTGAACCCGGTAATATAGGCAAATCGCTCCGGGCTCATGGAATCAAGGCTGATGTTAATATGCCTTATACCTGTCTTAAACAGGGCGTCGGCATATTCTTCCAGCAGGACACCATTTGTGGTGATACAGATTTTTTTAAGCCCGTCAATCTCAGTCAGCCTCTCTGCTAGGTTTGTTAAGTCCCGCCGGACCAATGGCTCACCACCCGTAAGGCGTATTTTTGTGATTCCAATAGCCGCGAAGGCGCGGCAGACTTTAAGAATTTCTTCATAGGTGAGGATTTTATCATGAGGCAGCCAGGAGAAGTTGATTCGGGGCATACAATACTTACATCGCAAATTACATCTGTCCGTTACTGAGACCCTGAGATAGGTCAATTGTCTACCGTATCGGTCAACAAGGATATTTTTTTCTTTTTTCACCAGATTAGTCGGCTTAACGTAAAATTTTTTTTGGCCACAGGATCACACGGACAAACATGGACAGACGGAGATATACGCGCAGAGACGCAAAAAGTATATCTTCACCAAGGTTTGGGCTTTCAGGCCTTTTCCCTTTTGATTTTTGCCCCCACCGCAGCAAGCTTCTGTTCCAAGTGTTCATACCCGCGATCCAAGTGGTAAACTCTGGATATTATCGTACTACCTTTAGCCGCAAGGCCGGCCAGTACAAGAGAGGCGCTGGCCCTCAGATCAGTGGCCATTACAGGGGCACCGTTTAATTCGTTTATACCTTTGATGATAGCGCTTTTTCCTTCAACCTTTATGTCAGCTCCAAGCCGTCTTAATTCGGCAACGTGCATGAAACGGTTTTCAAATATGGTTTCAGTGATTACGCTGAGCCCATCTGCCAGGGTCATCAGCACCATGATCTGGGCCTGCAGGTCAGTCGGGAAACCTGGATATGGAAGAGTCTTAATATCTACGCTATGCAGGGCGCCTTTTTTCCTGACTGAAATACCGGCATTATCTCCTTCAATCTGAAGCCCGGTGCTCCTGAGTTTGGATATGACCGCCTCAAGATGATTTACTAATAGATTTTCAATTATCAATTCTCCGCCGGCAGCCCCTACAGCCATCATATATGTGCCGGCCTCTATGCGGTCCGGGATTATTGCCCATTCAACAGGTCTTAGCTTTCTGACACCTTCTATCTTGATGGTATCTGAACCAAGGCCTTTGATTTTTGCATCCATTTGGTTCAGCATTTGTCCCAGGGCAAGTATCTCCGGTTCCCGTGAAGCATTTCTAAGCACAGTTGTCCCTTTAGCGAGAACTGCTGCCATCATCAGATTTTCAGTACCTGTCACAGATGGCGTGTCAAAATAGATATGAGCCCCGTTCAGCCTAGCGGCCTTTGCCTCTATATACCCTTTTTTCAGCTGGAGTTTGGCCCCCATGAGCTCAAGGCCCTTTAAGTGAAGATTTATGGGACGGGTACCAATTGCACATCCTCCGGGAAGAGAGACACGGGCCTTTCCATTACGTGACAGAAGGGGTCCCAGCACCAGAATTGAAGCACGCATCTTGCGTACCAAGTCATAAGGGGCTTCGTGATCAGACAGTCCGGAGGAGTCTATATTTAAGATATCAGATTCATTATATGTGCTGTAATCTACCATAACGCCAAGATCAGCCATGAGATCTGTGAAGGTCTTTACATCAACAACCCTGGGGACATTTTGCAGCCTGAAGGTGCCGTCAGTGAGGAGTGTTGCCGCAAGAACGGGCAGAGCGGCATTCTTGGCCCCGCTAATCCTGACGGTACCTTTGAGCGGGCGCCTGCCTTCAATTACCAGTTGATCCATGAAAAATGCGCTATTGTTTAGGTGTTTTGCCCTTGTGCCACAAATATACCACAGGGCTGGCTATAAATACTGAGGAATATGTCCCGACCAATACTCCTAATACCAGAGTAAAGGCAAAGTCATGTATTACGACGCCACCAAATATAAAGATACATAATACCACGAACGCCGTAGTCATCGATGTAATAATAGTCCTGCTCAGCATCTCGTTGATACTTCGATTTATGATTTTTGCAAAAGACAATTTTTTGTAACGTTTAATATTTTCTCTGATTCTATCAAAGACGACAACGGTGTCAGTGATTGAATAACCAGCAAGTGTTAAAAGAGCGGTTATCGTCAGAAGAGTTATTTCTTTATTCAGGATAAATAAAACGCCAAGTACCACCAGCACGTCATGGAAGGTGGCAGCCGCAGCCGCTACTCCAAAACTCAAATTGAATCTGAAGGCCAGATAACATATTATGCCCGCTAATGATATACATATTGCTATAAGTGCCTTACGCCTCAGTTCCTTGCTTACAGTTGAACCAATCTCTGCCTTGCTTTCCATTATAAAATTCGTTTCACTAAGGCCTTCTTTCAAGCTTTTGGTTATACCGGTCTCTATATCTCCAACAGTAGCTACTGATTTTTTGATGCGTACGATTAAGACTTTTTCTCCTGGCACTTTTTGAAGAGAGTAACCATCGATACCTGTTTCTGACATGGCATTTCTTATTTTGTCTAGGGTGAATGGCTTGTCCGCGCGGTACTGAACCATGGTTCCACCGGAAAAATCGACTCCGAGATTGGCCTCTCCTCTTACAATCTGTATGAAGCATGCTATACCTATAGTCACCATGAGCGCCGAGAGTACGAAGGCGAAATTTCTGTATCTCATGAAGTCTAGGCTGGTTTTTTTGATTAACTGGAGAAATTTCAGGTTAGTCAGGGCATGCTTGGACAGTAGTGCGTCATATACGATTCTGGTCCCAAATATGGCCGTAAAGAGGTTGATGATAATGCCCGCAGACAGGGTGACGGCAAAACCCTTGATTGGACCGGTTCCAAAGAGGAATAGTGCTATGGCGGTTATAAGAGTGGTAACATGGGCGTCTACAATAGTCCAGAATGCCTTGTCATAGCCCCCGTCAATAAATGCCTTGAGAGGTTTTCCAAGGGCCCTTTCTTCTCTCATGCGTTCAAAGATTAGTACATTAGAGTCAACTCCCATGCCGATGATGAGTATAATGCCGGCTATACCGGGAAGGGTCAATGTGGCTTGGAAAAGAGCCAAAACAGCCATAAGAAAAAGCAGGTTAAGTACCATAGCTATGTTCGCTATTAAACCTGAAAACGTGTAATATATAATCATGAAGACGACCACAACGGCTGCCCCGAGCAGGCCCGAATACAGGCCTCGCTGTATCGAATCATTACCAAGAGACGGGCCTACTGTGACGTTTTGAATAATGCTGATCGGCGCTGGCAGTGCCCCTGCCCGTAACACAATGGCAAGGTCGGAGGCCTCTTCGGTAGTAAAGGAGCCTGTGATCTGGGCATGTCCACCTCCTATACGTTCCCGTATTACGGGTGCGGAACGGGCCACTCCATCCAGGACAATGGCAAGACGCTTGCCTACATTGTCGCCGGTGATCTGTTCAAATAGTCTTGCCCCTCGATCGGTGAATTCAAGGGCAACATAGGGTTCGTTGTAATTGCCTCCGATCCGGACGTGGGCAGTCTTTACCGTATCCCCGGTCATAAGAGTTTTATCTTTGAGAAGGATGGGCGTCTTCAGAGGTTTGCCTGTGCGATCATCCACGTCTTTAAGGAAGTAAACGGAATCATTCTGGGGTATTTGCCCCCTTAAGGCCGAGTTAAGGTCTTTAATATTATAGCCCGCTGGAAGACGGCCACTATCTGAGGCTTGGCGGATAAGCCTTGCGAGGTCTATCCCGCTTTCGTCATCTACCAGCTTAAACTCCAGTTGCGCAGTCTGCCCGATGAGCTTGATTGCCCGTTCAGGGTCCTGAATTCCTGGAAGCTGGACTACTATCTCCTGTTCACCCTGACGGACAATTACAGGTTCTGCGACACCGAACTGGTCTATCCGGTTACGAATGATCTCCAGGGACTGATCGACTGAATGTTCTCTTATGAATTTTTCCTCGTTCGGGGATAGTTTTAAGATCAGGCTGGGGAATTTTCCTTTTTCTATTACCTTTACCAGTTCGAGGCTGGGGAATTCATCTTCCAGAACGGCCTTTACCTTTTCCACCGCGTCCTTGTTAGGAAGAAAGAACAATATTTCATCTGGGTTCGGACTCTGGCGACGGATCAATGTTATCTGTTTGCGACCCAAAGACTCTTTAAGGTCCGTAGCTGCAAGATCTGCAGAATTTCTAATTGCCTGCTCCACATCTACCTTGAGTATAAGATGCATTCCTCCCTGGAGGTCAAGCCCGAGTTTCAGCCCTTCACTATAGATATGTTTTTTGAACCAGTCGGGCGTATCTTTATAGAAAGACGGCAGTAAAAAGACTATAGACAAGACGATAAGTGCTGCCATCAAGATAAATTTCAAACGCAGGCCTGTGGGCATATTAAAAATCTCCTATCTTAATTTATTTATTGAGGAGACAGCTCTCAAGATTAACCAGAGGAGCGGCTAAAGAGAGAGCCGATTTGTAATTTTATTTTAAGAACTCGAATTATTAGCCAAATCCATGAAATTTTGCAAGGAGATTGTGAGCTGAGAATAAACGAATCAACAGTTCAAATTTTTAGAGACCATGAACAAACCTACGGACATCTAAAACTTTAAACAATAGACATAGATAGAATACTGTTGCATCTCAGCTATGAACCTCTCGACCTCTTATTGAGGCAGCCTCAAGCTTCTGCCAAGACAACCCTTGTTAGCACGTAAGATGAAGTGCAATGGCAACCTCTTCGTATCCAAGCTTCGGTGTCAATTCATTGAATCTCTGTACAGCTGGTTTTGTGGCAAGGGCGATTATACGGATACCATGAGATCTGAGCTCCTCTGATAGCCCAGGCTTTAAAACCATTCTGTTGTAAGCGCCTGTTCCAACTATCAGCGTACCGGGTTTTGCGGCTATAACATCCAGAATATCAGAAAGTTGAAGGGTATGTCCCTGGGACCTCCACCAGTTGTCAAATATCTTTCCTTTAATAATTTTCAGGTCCTTTGTATAACATATTCCGTCAATTACGATTTCACCAAAGCGATATGACTCAATCTTCAACGACCTTGCCTCCTTATTGACTTTATCCTTTGCAGTGAAATTTTGAATTGGAAAAGACCTTAAAATGTAAATGAGTTATCTGCCTTTAAATTTCCATTTTCTATATCGGCACCTAGTCCGATAGTCTGATAATACACCCTTTTTCAAAGAAAAATAAATGGGTAAATGCCAGATTCCTTATCTTTATTACCCTGATATTAACAGAAGCTCTGGTTGACAAGGTGTGGCTTGGCGAATATATGGAATAGATTCAGGTCGGGACGTGGCTCAGTCTGGTAGAGCACAGCGTTCGGGACGCTGGGGCCGGAGGTTCAAATCCTCTCGTCCCGACCAATTCATTTCTATCTTCTTAATATCTTTTTTTGAATTTAAACAAAAGAGGGCGGTCAATAGATATGATAAAAATAAAAAGGGCACTTATTAGCGTTACTGACAAGTCAGGTGTAGCAGAGTTTGCCAAAGAACTTGAGGATATGGGAGTAGAGATCGTATCCACCGGCGGTACGGCTCGAGAAATAAGAGGGGCCGATATTTCCGTCAAAGATGTTTCGGAGCTTACCGGCTTTCCGGAGATGATGGATGGAAGGGTAAAGACTTTACATCCCATGGTCCATGGAGGGATTCTGGCCCTGCGGGATAATGTCAACCACAGACAACAGATGAAAGAACACGCCATTATGCCCATTGACATGGTAGTGGTAAATCTTTATGCCTTTGAAAAAACCGTGGCCAAAAAAGGTGTGAGCTTGGCTGATGCTATTGAAAATATTGATATAGGGGGACCAACTCTGCTTCGTTCTTCTGCAAAGAATTTTCGTTATGTAACTGTAGTTGTAGATCCATCTGATTATGCAAAAGTGCTTAGAGAGATGAAGGATAATGATGGAGCCACGACCTTGACCACTCGTTTTGAGTTGGCTAGAAAGGTCTTTATTACGACCAGTAGATATGATAAGGCCATTTCCGGCTATCTGGAGGGTATAGATCCCCTTAACGACCCATATTTTATTCAGTGACCAGCATACCAAAATTTACCTATATGCCATGATCTGTGTCTCCCTTGCTGAACCTACCTGTGATGCCTTGCTGAAGCGCCTGCAAAAGGTGGAAGCAAAAGCCGATATGGTGGAAGTCCGCCTGGATGCTTTTGTGGAAATAGAATCTCTGGATTTTGCAAGTTTAATTAAAGATCGCCCCTGTCCATTTATTTTTACCAATAGATCCTCGGCAGAAGGAGGTCTTTTTACAGGTTCAGAAGATGATCGGATCGGCCTTCTGGAAAAGGCCATATCTGCAGGGGCGGATTATATTGACATTGAACTGAGAACAGATCCGGTCTTAAGGAATGCTATAGTAAAAAAGGTTCACGAAGCCGGGGCAAAGCTCATAATTTCATATCATGATTTTTTTGGTACTCCTGATACGGATAAACAGATTGAATTATTTGATTCGGAAAGACAGGCAGGTGCAGACATCGGGAAAATAGTCACTACGGCTAAGTGCACCCAGGATGTCTTGAAAGTTTTTTCACTGTATTTTAAGGCCCTGGATGAGGCATTTCCCTTAATAGCCTTTTGTATGGGGCCTTTTGGCAAGATGAGCAGGCTGGCTTGCTTGGCCATGGGGGCATATTTGACATATGCGTCACCTTCCAGGGGTCATGAAACAGCTCCAGGGCAAATACCTCTTGATGACTTGAGGGCTATGGTTGATTGCTTGAATGATAAGCGATAAAAGAATTTTAGAGCCGTCTTTTTTTGGTGACTCCTTATCCTCTTGACTTAATGGATTTTTTTCTTTAACGTATTAAAGTTTTGAGATTTGTAACAGCCCCCCTGAAATTTTTCGGTGCGTTTGTAGAGGAGGATGTCTTAATATGACCTTAACTAAGGCAGATCTTGTAAATTGTATATATAGAAGTAAAAAGCTGAACAAAATAGAGTCTGCTCAAGCTGTAGAGTGCTTGCTCAAGATCATTAAAGATCGTCTTGAAGCAGGAGAAAACGTTCTTATCAGCGGTTTTGGTAAATTTTCTGTCAAGGATAAGAGATCCAGACGTGGCAGAAACCCCCACACTGGAGAGGATCTGATCCTTGTTCCTCGAAGAGTTGTGACTTTTCGGCCTTCAGGGGTGCTGCGTCAAAAGATTAATACAATGACCGGGAAATAATTCCGATCAAAAATCAGCAATCCGAGATCTAAAATTCAGAATTCAAAATTGTGTCTAAGTAGTTTTTCCATTTAGACAATAATCAGATGGTGCCGAAGGGGAGATTCGAACTCCCACGGATGTAATGTCCACTAGATCCTGAATCTAGCGCGTCTACCAATTCCGCCACTTCGGCTGAGAGAGAATCATTAAATAGACAGTGCTTGCACTTGTCAAGGGGCCATTGTACTGTCTGCTGGCCAAATAGTAAATTAATACCCAATGTATAGCATTACAAAAAAATTATACTGCCATTTCTGGACAGCGATGCGATGAAGCGAGAATCTTAAAGGATCACAAACTACCCGTTTAGAGATTGCTTTGTCAACTTTCGTAATGATAGCCTTTAAATGAAACGATATAGTAAGACGAGAATTAGCCACAAAATGAAGAAGATTTGAAATGAAGATTTACAAGGGCCTGCACGAGATCAAAAAACCATTTAATCGACCTGCACTTACGATAGGCAATTTCGACGGAGTACACCTGGGACATCAGGCCCTTTTCCGCCGGGTGGTAGAGCTTGCAGGACCAAGAAAAGGGAATACGGTAGCCCTTACTTTTGAGCCTCATCCTATGAAGGTCCTGAGGCCTCAAAGTCCGCCGAAACTTATTTCCACAATGGATCATAAGATTGAGCTGATAGCCCAGGCCGGCATTGAACACCTGATCTGCTTATTTTTTACCGAAGAATTTGCAGGCACGTCCGCCCATGATTTTGTATATAAAATACTCCATCAGACTATAGGGGTGGAGGATGTGGTAGTTGGTTATGATTATGCCTTTGGCAGGGGCCGGGAGGGGAATATATCTTTTCTTAAGGCCATGGGGTCTAAGCTCGGATTTAAAGTACATGTCATCTCTCCTGTTTTAGTGGAAGGTATGGTAGTCAGCAGCAGTAATGTCAGGGAATACGTAACTTTGGGAGAGATGAAAAAAGTCCGGCTCCTCCTTGGAAGGTATTATCAGATTCGTGGAATTGTAAAGAAAGGAATATGTAGAGGTGGTCCGATCGTAGGTTTTCCTACAGCAAATCTGCGTATTGACAAGGAGGACCTATGCCCTAAACCCGGAGTCTATGTAGTTCGGGTTATTCATCAAGACCGGTCCTACGGGGGGGTAATGAATATTGGATATAATCCCACATTCGGCGGGCAGGATCTGGGAGCTGAGGTCCATATATTCGACTTTGAAAAGAATATCTATGGTCATCCGATTAAATTGGATTTTATACAGAGATTGAGGGATGAAAAAAAATTTTCCGGGCCGGAGGAATTGGCTGGACAGATAACAAAGGATATAGAAGCGGCGCATCTTGTCCTGACCGAAAGTAAAGATCTCTAGAGGTCTGTGTCAGGCCGATGATTTTTACAAAAAAGGATAGCTTTCAGCTATCCTTTTTTTTGTCCGATAAGATTTGATGTTCAGATTGTGCTAGACTTCTTCAACTGTAATGGCGCCTGCCGGGCAGACCTCTACACATGTCTCACATCCCAAACAGTCATCCATTCGAGCGACAATCGGCCTCGTATTTTCTGCGTCCCAGTCAAATACTTCAGCTGGACAGTTTTGTACGCACTCTTCGTCGCCTTGGCACTTATCATAATTAACAGTGACCTCAAACATAACTTCCTCCTTTTTATTATAATCAGTAAGCCCACATAACTTGGCATTTAATTACTTAATCGTTCATATAGACGATGGGCATTCTTTTTGTCAACCCTGTTTTTAGGAAATATTTGGCTTACTTCATTTACGTATTCGCACTTTTTTCAGAAAAAGCCGGTATTGTTAAATTCAATGCTGAAGTTGAAACTTAAAATTAGAAACCGGTGAAAATACCGAGATATAGACGAGTTATCTGATTTCGGGTTTCACTTCAAAAGTACAGATTCAATAGAGTATAAACTATTTTCAGCTTGTCGTGAAGGATTCTCGATATTCGATAGCAATTTTAACCAGACGCGTTGCCCATTCGGGGTGCCCCAATGCGTGTATATGGGTGTAGGTTCCAAATATATTCTTAAATACTATTCCTTCGTGTTCTCCGTCAAAGCCATATCCTCTTACTACGCTGCAGCTTAGTTTTCCTGAATTTCCTTTGTCCACAAGGACCGGTCTGGAGTAATGGAATTCATGCCCCCGTATTATTGTGCCTATGTTATAAAAGGGATTTTGTGAGATAACTTCTAGGGCGCTGTAGCCATGGCCAACCGGCTTTTCACCAACCACAAAATCCCAGCCGATGGCCCCTGTCATGGGGTAGATTTTCCCCTGCCATACAAGTTGCCTTCCCAGATACATCAGTCCGCCGCACTCAGCATAGACAGGAAGGCCGCGCTTTACAGCCTGATAAAGATCTTTTTTCATACCATCATTGGCCGAGAGTCGGGCGGCTTGTGTTTCAGGGAATCCCCCTCCTATATACAGTGCATCGAGTTTCGGCAATCCGGCACTTTCAAGGGAATCTAAAAATATGAGTTTTGCCCCGGCCTTCTCCAGGGCTTCAAGGTTTTCAGGGTAATAAAATTGAAACGCCCCATCCCGAAGCACTCCTATAAGAGGTCTATATGACGAAGGGAACTTTTCCATACAAGGAAATAATTCTAGGCCATCGATATTGGAAAGCTTCCATTTTTTACTTTGATCAGCTATCCTTGCTAAGGCATCAGTATCTACTGATTTCTGCACTATGAGGCCCAGTTTGTCCAAGGCCTTTGCTGCCCCCGGATGTTCCTCCCAGGGGGTTACGCCAAGATGGCGCATAGGTATAGGATCACCCTTCATCCTTGGCAGGGCACCAAGTACAGGGATACCCGTGTACTTTTCCACGGATCGCCTGACGATTGTTTCGTGACGGAGTCCACATATATGGTTGAGTATCACTCCTTCAATACGAAGTTCCGGATCAAGCCTCTGACAGCCCAAAACAGGGACTGCGGCCGTCCTGGTCGTTTTGCTGCAGTCCAAAACTAAAATAACAGGGGCATCTATCAACTTGGCCAGTTCTGCCGTGCTACTTGATCCGGATTCATCTACTCCGTCAAAGAGACCACGATTACCTTCTATTACACTGATATCAGCTTTTTTTGCCCTGTAGACAAAGGATTTGCGGATGATTTCTCCTGACATAAGGAAAGGGTCCAGGTTATAACAGGGGCTTTTGGCTGCCTGTGAGAGCCAGCCGGCATCGATATAATCAGGCCCCTTTTTAAAAGGTACCACTTTAAGGCCTTCTTTTTGCCATGCCCGAACCAGTCCCAGAGCGGCAATAGTCTTGCCGGCTCCGCCTTTGAGCCCTGCGATGACTAATCTGGGGAATTTTTGCTGGAACATGTGATTACATTAATTCAATATCGCGTAGTTTTTCAAGGAAGGCGGATTCTTTTTCAAAATCACCCAATGCCTTATAGCATTCTGCAATATAGGGAACAGCTTGTCTCGAATCCGGAAATTTCAGAAGGCATAAAAGCGCTTTGCTGTATTGACCCAAGTTCATATAACTGATGCCCAGACAAGTATTCAATGGCTCACTGTCCGGGAAAAATTTAATGCCTTCTGATAAAATTCTTATAGATTCATCAAAGGCACTTTCTTTTTGTTTGATGATGCCCAATCCCAGATAGGCCCGATGGTCAGGGTAATAACCCAAAGCCATCTTGTACAGATTTTCAGCGGTTTTTTGTTTTTCCTTGACGGCGTCCAATCCGGCGTAGTCCCCGTGGCTGAAAGTCATACCCAGTCTTGAGCAAAAATCTGAATGCAGTTTATAGAGGTCTTTTTTGTCTAAAAATTCAAGGGAATCCACATAAAGGTGAAGACTTGCATAGTATTCGCTTCTCAGTTTCTCGCCGAAGGCCAATATCGTATCCTTGGACAGATGGGGATCAGTTTCAAAATACATGATATCTTCTATTTGTTGCAGCCAGATCCTGTCTGAAACCCTGAATTTTTTCTTAAAATCCGAGTAAAGCGCAGTACCTGGAAACAGGTCAAGGATATAAAAAATAGTACCCATGGGTCTGATTTCATGCATCAGATCTATGGTCTTCTGAATGGTTGCCCAGCTTTCTCCAGGGGAGCCATAGATGAAATAGGCGCGCGCAAGGATCCCGTATTTGGTAGTTAGATCAAAGGCCTTTTTAATATCACGGTCCTTAATATTTTTGTTCAGGTAATTCCTGATCTTTTCAGAACCACTTTCCACGCCGTAACTGATTTGAATACAGCCGGCCTTTCTCATCCAATACAGTATATCTTCACTCACACAGTTTACTCGTGAGATAGCAAACCAGGTGATATCAAGTTTTCTCTCCAGGATTTTTTTGCATATCTCGATCACCCTATCCTCTTTGAGCGTAAAGGTGTCATCTGACACATAAAAAAAATTAATTCCTTTTTTGTATAGCAGTTCCAGTTGCTCCACAAAGTATTCCGGAGAGTGAAATCGGACTCTACGTTTCCAAAAGCGGGGTGATCCGCAAAAGGTACAATTCCACGGACAACCTCGAGACGATATTACATGCCGGTATTCAAAATATTTCGCCGGATTAGGCAGCTCATCAATATTTTGAATAAACGCGGCGTCTTCAGTCTTTATTATCTTTCCTGCCTTTCTGAAACAAATTCCCCTGATGTCTTCAATATGTTCATAATCACCTTTTTCTATACATTTTATCAGATTTAAAAAGGTATACTCTCCTTCCCTCATGACTATAAAGTCTATTTCTGCGAAATGGGACAGTAAGAGTTTCCAGAGAAAGGTAGCCCCAACCCCGCCAAACACGATTTTGACCTTTGGATCAAGCTGCTTGGCGATTCGGGCAACCTCTATGCCGCCCCAGCGATTAGCGTGTAAGATGGAAAATCCAATGATATCAGGTCTTTTTTCTTTTAGAATTTCCTTGATTCTTTCAGGCGTTTTATTAATGTTGTACCAATTCAATATTTCGACATGATGTTGATTTGCTTTTAGCAAAGCGCCTATATAATAAAGCCCTATAGGCACTATTCTTATATCGTAGTCTTGGAGTCTGTCTTCAAGGCAGTATGGATATATGAGTAATATTTTCATTTATTTACCGATAGCTATTGCGTTGCAGTTAAAAAAGGCGGCCTCTTTGGATTTTTTTTCAGAATAGAGACGTAACAGTCTGTAAATGTAGCAGTGAAGAATCGCCGGCATAACTGTACTTTTAATATTTTAAACCCTGGCCTTTGCTCCAACTGGAATTTTGGAATAATTAAAAAATAGCATAAATGGATCATGGAGAAAACAGAACATTGGCCTATAGGCAAAAGGCCTTTCTTAGGTACGAAGTCTATAAATGGAGAGCCGTCTTTCTATATCAGGGCCTCCCTGTTGGCCTGCCTAATTTAATTATTTATTTCAGATACGAGACATTAATTTAAATTAGTTGCGGGCAAAATGCCAACTTTATAATAACCAGATCTTTTTTCTCTCGTTCGAAAAATTTGAGAAGAGGAAAAATATATTCAAAGCCAGTTTCATACATAGTTGGTCTTGACATGGAATCACATTTTGTCTATAGAGATGTTCATTATGAATTGTCATTCAGAAAATTGTGCGGAATTCTGAATAGTTTGAAAGAAAATAAATAATAAAAGCGGTCGTTTCCACAGAATTAAACATAAATTTTAATATGTTATCAGCGGTTCAATAAATAATTTTTGCCTGAAGTCTTATAAAAATAGTGCAGATATGAATCTAGAAAAACTCCTGACAAAAAAAAGAGATCATATTATAGAGAAGTGGATTAATTGTATCCAGGAAACCTATCCATCTGAAACAGCAGAGTTTTTCAGGAATCAAAGAAACAGATTTGCCAATCCCTTGGGTGCTTCGATTTCCGAAGCGGTGGGGCCTCTATTTGATGAAATCCTTAACGAAAATAATCCGCAGAATATGTCTTCCTCTCTAGATCACCTAATCAGAATTAGGGCGGTCCAGGATTTTCCGCCTTCAATGGCTGTCGCTGTTGTTTTTCTGCTTAAGAAAGTCATCAGAGACGAGATGAAAAAAGATATAGATCAAGGCGGACTTTTTGAAGACCTGCTGGAATTTGAATCTAGGATCGACTATTGTGTTCTCCTTGCCTTTGACGTATATATGAAATGCAGTGAGAAGATCTGGTCAATCAAACTGGATGAATTTAAAAAGAGACCATATTTCGTAGAGGGAGAGGCAAGGTGCCTTTCCTATATGCTTCGGCAAGAGCAAATGCAGGGTAAAA
>CAZPDU010000244.1:0-4149 GCA_964585405.1 uncultured Thermodesulfobacteriaceae bacterium
ATAATAAAGAGATTCCAGGGGATGGCATTCCCTTTGAAGAACTGATAAGCAAGGGACAAGAGGCGCCAGGTGCTTTACCGCAAAGGGTCCCTGAGGACTTGGCCGCCATAATTTACACATCAGGCACTACCTGCAGCCCCAAGGGGGTAATGTTGACCCATGCCAATATAGTTGCAGATATAATTGCCTGCTATAATGCAATAAGATTTAATCAGGAGCACTTCCTTTCCATCCTGCCACTGCACCATTCATTTGAGCTTACTGTCGGCCTTCTTTTGCCTGTATACAGCGGTTCCAGCATCACCTTTGTCCAGGATCAGATGTGCGGCAGTATTTTGGAGGAACTTAGGTCCAGCCGGGCTTCAGTGATATTGGGATGTCCCGTTATATTTCAGAGAATGCTGAAAGAAGTCCATGAGGCCATTCAGGGTGTGCCTGCTGTGCAAAAGGCAACTCATATACTGCGCAAGGCAGTCAAGGTGGGCGAAAAATTTGGTATCAGCGGGCTGGCTGAACTCTTTTTTAAAGATGTGAGAAAGGCAGTGGGGATCGATTCTCTTCGCTTTCTCCTGGCATGCGGCTCTCCGGTTAATCCCAAAATTTCCAGAGAATTCAGGTGGCTGGGAATCAAGATGCTCCAGTGCTATGGACTTACCGAGGCAGGCCCGGTACTTACCTTTAACCCCGCGGATAGACCGGTGGATAAAAGCATAGGCAAACCCCTTTTCGGTGTAGAAGTCAGGATAATAGGAGCGGAGAAGACCGGAGTTGGAGAACTTGGATTTAAAGGCCCGATGATTATGAAGGGTTACCACAGGTCCCCCGAGGCCACTCGTGAGGTACTGGATTCAGAGGGCTGGCTGAAGACCGGTGATCTGGGTTATCAGGATGAGAAGGGCTATCTGTACCTCTTGGGAAGGGCTGGGAATATTATTCGTACTTCACAGGGGGATAACATCTACCCGGAGGAGATAGAGACAGAGATCAACCTGAGGCCCTTTGTCCGGGAATCTTTAGTCTATGGCTATCAAAAAGGGAACGGAAAGGAAGTCCGTGCAGCCATAGTCCCAGATTATGAGGCCATTGAAGAACATTCTCTGGGAAGACAGCTGAGCGATGAGTATGTACACCGACTCATATCCAGAATGCTCAAAAAGGCAAATAAGACCCTGCCTCCTTTTAAAAAGGTAGGATCTTTTACTCTGTTGGATAAGGAACTCCCCAGAAACTCTGCCGGGAAGATCATGCGCCGTGTATTCATGGAATTGCCCCCGGCTGAGTAATCATATAAACAATTTATATTGAAACACCTGTTTTTTATCTGCTTTCTGATGAATCCTTTGGAAGGACGCAAAGATTAGCTGCGTCCATGATTCTATACACCGAATGATGTGCAGGATTGATTTTCGCGGCGGAAAGCGCCTGCTCCACACTTAAGGCCTTGGTTATACCCAGTGCCACCGTATCGGCCTCTGTAAGGCCCTGACTTACTGCAAACACCCTTACCGCCCGGCCGTCAGGATCGGTCAGATCCCTTATCCCCAGGGCCTTGTGGTCTCCCAGTCTGTATCCTCGGCGCATGACTATATCCCTGGCGGCCGCGGCGGTTGGTGCCTGTTCGAGCAGCCTTACAAAGTGATCCTGTCCAATACCGTTCTCACAGGGGGCCGAAAGTACAATTACACCGCGGTTCCGGACAGCCCACTGGTTGTTCATTATGGCCTTGTCGGCCTGATAAAAGCTCTGCCCGAGGGGACCGAAGGTCTCCAGTATGATCGCATCGGCAGGCACGGCAACTTCCTGCACAAAAACGCTTTGGGCAGTGGGCACAACAACATCAAGTACGGATAACGGCGTACCTCCAGCGGCCGCGATGATCGTGTTGCCTACCTGTACGAGATTTACGCCTGAAATGCGCTGCATGGCAGCCAGCTCTGACAGCATTTGCGAAATTCCTTCAAATACCGGGTTGCCTTCAAGACAGCCCGGTCTGGAGCCGGGGAGCAGGGCAAGGGCATGATTCGATTCAACGTCTGTATAAGAGGCGCAACCGATGGTGAGAGTCTTGTGTACGCCTGTGAATCCGGCAAAGTAATGCGGCTCCACGCTTCCGATTCCCAATACCGGTCTGTCTTCGACAAGCCAGGGATGAGCCCTCCAGCCATTCTGCCCAACGGGTGCCATTTCATGGCCCTGGCTGTGGTGCCACTGGATTTCCTCAATGGGTAAATCCTGAATCAGTTGACGCCCAAAATCGGTCATTTTTTCTTCGGTAAAGCAGTGGGTACCTGTTGCTATCAGGACCCTGATATGTTTCGAATCAACTGAATGGCTGAGAACCTTAAGTACCCTGGTACTGTCGGTATGACGCTGGGGATCGTTGACTACTGCGGTAAGGGCTTGGGGACTTTCAATGCACTCCAGTGCATTGCCCACTGCCCTTTCAAGCACTGACTCGTCAACAGGACCAAAAAGGTCCAGCTGGGGTTGCAGGGTTATGATATGATCTTGCTGCCTGATAATCTAAGCCTCAAATTCATCTTCATAAAAGAATTTCTCAGCGCCGAATGCCGGACGGAGTTGAGTCAGCCAGGTCGCTTCAGGATCAAAACGCGCAAAGAAAGGACGCTGTACCCAGTCAGGATTGCGGCCCTGAATAAAGCGCAGTACAAACACCTTTTCCTTATCTATTTCAGCAATACCCTGGATCTCTATCTTGCCTGGAAAAGCGCTCATAGACGGCCCGCGCACCGTACGTGCCAATCCGGATACCTTCAGAATGGCATTGTGATATATCTCATAGGCCTGGGCTAACGGCAACTCGAAATAATGACAGGCACCGGTATTGCGTGCTATAAACATATAGTAAGGAATAATTCCGAGTCTTACCTGTGTACGCCACATGCGTGACCAGGTTTCAGGGTCATCGTTTATGTGTTTTACTATCGGACTCTGACTGCGTATTATTGCTCCAGTACTGCGGATTCGCCGAATAGCCTTTCGAGCGACAGGCGTTTCCATCTCCTGCCAATGATTGTAATGGGCCATGACAGCCACATGTTTGCCGCCTTTTACCATGCGCTCCATCAGCCTCAAAAGTTCGTCGGCATCGGTGTCACTTACATAGCGATACGGCCAGTAGGTCAGGGACTTGGTCCCTATACGGATATTACGTATGTGCTCGAACTCAGGCTGCAGCGTTGGTTCTATATAGCCCTTGAGCAGGCTGGTCTCCATAACCATGGGATCGCCACCAGTGAGCAGAAGATCGGTAACATCCTTGTGTGCGGCGAGGTATCTATGCAGATCGTCTGTCTTGCTGGCGGAAAAACGCAGCTCGTCAATCCCGATGAACTGGGCCCAGCGAAAACAGAAGGTGCAATAGGTATGGCAGGTCTGTCCCTGGCGGGGGAAAAACAGTACTGTCTCCCGATATTTGTGTTGCATCCCCTTCAGGCATCGGCCATCCATGACAGGGACATTCAGGATCTGCTGACCTGCTGGATGGGGATTGAGTTCTGCGCGTATTTCATTGGCCGCTGTCCGTATCTGCTTGTCGTCCGAACCTTTGCAGATTAGGCTTGCTATGCGATCAAAGTGTTCCTGTGTGAGCATGTCGGGCTGTGGAAAAGTAAGCCTGAAAATTGGATCATTCGGGACATTATCCCAGTCTATCAGGTTTTCAATCACGTACTGATTGACTCGGAATGGAAGTACTCTGGCCACCACCTGCATTGCAAAACGCATATCCTGAGGCAATTTAATAATTTGAGGTATCTGATCGAGTTGACGTGCTGTAAAAAAACGGACATGCACAGGCTGCCTGCTTGAGGACGTATAGTTCCGGGGAATTTGTTTGAAAAGCGGAATGGAATACATAGTGCATACCTCCCTTGAATGTCCTCAGCCGTGACGACTTCAGAACAGAATTTTGCTACCCGTCAATTTAAAAAGCTAAAACAGGATGGCTATTGACAGATGATAGGTAATTGTATGCCCTTAAAAATTATCAGGGCTTCCAGTCTGCTAATTGGGGGTGGTTATAAAACCAAACTGAAGTTTCCTGGAAAAATTTCATGCGGTCATCCGCATTAAGGCGGTCACAAACGAATTAATCATCGATTTACCTGGTCGTGGGCAAAGTATTGT
>CAZPDU010000245.1:0-15425 GCA_964585405.1 uncultured Thermodesulfobacteriaceae bacterium
CAAAATAGTTTCTCCCTCGTCTGTATAATAATGAGGATTTGTTATTCTTAAGTGCCGGGTTGAAGCAGGCGCGGATATTAATTCATGAAATACGAAAAATTTTTAAGCTTTCTGAATGATATTTCGAAAAAAGAATAATAGCGCTGAGGGTCTTTTTATCATTCAACTGTTAGCCGGTAGCCTGGTAAGCTGCCGGCTGACAACTCCCGCAGTCTCGCACCCCTACCCTCTCTGAAAGTGATTCCTGCATGAATACGGTCTCAAGACCAGGCAGGGCATTATCACCCCAAGTCTTGAAACAAATTTGGTCCATGGTCAGCATTGCTTCCCGGTTTTTTTTGAGCGGAATCATGTTTCGAGCTCTTTTTCTGTGTTGAAATCTAACGCCTTACAAAGCATACTATAAAATACTAAGGAATTTTCTCCTCAAAGAGGCCGGTAAATGGAAACGGGGAAAAAAGTCGGGACCTTTGCGGTTGAACACCCGCGGGCAATAGCCTTTCTGATAGTCGGCATTACTCTGATCTTATGCATCCTGGCCGGCCTGCCCACCATATGGCCGCATAAATTCCAGCCCCTCCACTCCCTGGTCATAGATACAGATCCGGAAAACATGCTCCCTGCCCGTGAGCCGGTCAGGGTCTTCCATGACCGCATGAAAAAAATCATGTCCCTGCATGACATGATCGTGGTGGGCGTGGTCAATGAAAAAAATGAAGAACACGGCGTATTCAACCCGGATTCTTTGAAAAAGATCTTCGCCCTGACGCAGTTTGCCAGCGGTCTTCAATGGCGGAATGATGATAATCCAGCCCGGCGCGAAGGCGTGGTGGAAATGGACATTATTGCCCCTTCCACAGTGGACAATGTGGAATCCGGCGGGGCAGGGGTGGTGCGCTTTGAATGGCTGATGTCCCGGCCTCCGGAAACACAGGAAGAGGCATCATCCGTCATGCATAAGGCCATGGAGCTGCCGTTTCTCAAAGGGACCATGGTCTCTGAAGACGGTAAGGCAGTATGCCTCTACCTCCCGGTTACGGCCAAGGACCTCAGCCACCGTATATATTCGGCACTGGAGCAGAAGATTGCGGCCCCCTCCCGTCTGTTTACCTCGGAAATCGGGGACTTTAACCAGGTGCTCAACTTACTGGCCAAGGCATCTCAAGAGAAAGAAGGCCTGCTGCTTCAGCTTCTGTGGCAGGAGTTCTCCCCGAAAACCCGGCAGCAGCTGAGGGATGCAGAGACGCTGATCAAAGAGTGGGAAGATGCCCTGTTTCGTTATGAGCAGGCAGGGAAAAACAAAAATGCCGCGGAAGAGATAAAGACGGAGCTGCGCCGGCTTTGGCAACAGAGAAAGGGGGCGCTTGAGTCGATGGTCGGGGATCTGAACGCCTGGATGGAACAGCCCGCTTCGGGCCTCTGGCTTCAACCTGATGAGAAAATAAGGCAGCTCTTAAACCCCGAAGGGCGGAAACTGCTTGAAGAAATGGCAGGGGTGCTTTCCCCGGAAGAAAACTATCGCTTGAAACGTCTATGGATAGAGGCCGCCTTTGCCGGAAATATAATCCAAAGCCGGGTTGCTAAGCTGAAAGGGGATGAGACCTATCACATCACCGGTCTGCCTGTTGCCGAGGACACCTTTGGTGTTCAGATGTTCAAACAGATGGCCATATCCGCCCCCCTGGCCATGGTTATTATCTTCCTGCTCATGTGGTTTTTCTTCCGGTCGGCCATGGTGATTCTTCCGGCCATTTACGATGCCCTGATCGCGACCGCTGCCACCATGTCCCTCCTGGTGATCACAGGGAATACCGTGCATATCATGAGTTCCATGATCCCCATATTTATTGTGCCCATCGCGGTACTCGACGATGTGCACATCATTTCCGAATTTTTCGACCGGTACCAGAAAACACGGAGACGTAAAGAGACACTGAAAAACTTGATGGGCTCATTGTTTATCCCCATGCTCTATACCACTTTGACCACGGCTGTAGGTTTTGCATCCCTGGCACTTACACCCATACCTCCGGTCCAGGTCTTCGGGCTGTTCGTGGCATTCGGTGTCATTGTGGCCTGGCTCTGTTCCATACTTCTCGTGCCGGCCTTTATCTCCGTGCTGCCCCGCAAAGTCCTGGACAATTTCGGGGAAAGGCATGTATCAGCCGGTGTCGAATCCGAACCTCATACCCTGCTTGGCCGGGTTCTGCGAATGACAGGCAAAAGGACATACCGGCATGCCATACCCATTCTTGCCGTAAGTTTCGGGGTCCTGATTGTATCCGGCTACGGTATCAGCCTCATCCGGGTCAACGATAACCCGACCAAATGGTTCGATGAAGGACATCCCCTTCGTATTGCCGATTCGGTATTGAATGACCACTTCGGCGGCACCTACATGGCTTATCTGGCCTTCCGGCCATATGAGGACCCGGCTTTGCCCTTGATGAAAGAGCAAAAGACAGAATCGCAGCCAACTGTCGAACAGTCTGCAAAAGATCGCCAGGGACCTTCCCTTCCCGGCGGCCTGAAAAGTTCTTCTGAAAAGGCGGAAAATGACGGACCGGCATTGCCTTTTGGCCTCGAAGACCCTTCCGGCCAGAATAAAAAAAGCGATCCAGCACTTCCAACAGGTCTGGAAGGAGAAAACCAGGGCCGGAACAGGGATGCACTGGAATCCCTGTACCTGAAAGAGGAGGCACCGGAAGAAGAGCCTATTTTCAAAGACCCGGTTACGCTGCGGTGGATCGGTGCACTGCAAGATTATATGAATACCGAGTTAGGCGGACTGGTGGGGAAATCCAATTCGGTGACCGATATTGTCAAGACCGTTCACCGGGAACTTATGGTGGGCGTTGAACGGGACGGATGGGCTGTTACCAGAGAAGAGGCCATGCGGGTGCCGGATTCACAAAGTGGCGTAGCCCAATGCCTTCTTCAGTTCCAAAACAGCCATCGGCCCCAGGACCTGTGGCATTTTATCACCCCGGACCATCGGACCGGGGTGCTCTGGCTCCAGCTTACCAGCGGAGACAACCGGGATATGAGTGAGGTAACCCGACGGGTCAATGACTGGCTGAAATTCTGGAATGCGGATGAAGCGGAAGCCGCTGACATGATAGAAAAGCAGCCGGAGAAATTCACTCCCATCCTTCGCTCGGTAGCCGGACATGTCTCTGAATCCGGACCGCAAAGGCAGGATCTTGAAAAGGCCATTGCCGAAGACCCGGTCCGCAGCGTGTCGGTATTAAAGAAGCAGATGCACTCGCTGGCCCCCGCGCACCCGTTGCGGCATGACTGGTTCGGCCTGACATATATCAATGTGGTCTGGCAGGAAAAAATGGTGAAAGGGATGCTGCAGGCCTTCCTGGGCAGTTTTCTGGCGGTGTTCCTGATGATGACCCTGCTGTATCGCTCCGCCCTGTGGGGGGCGCTCTGTATGGCCCCGCTGACAGTAACCATTGCCATGATCTATGGACTGACGGGCTGGTTGGGAAAGGCCTATGACATGCCAGTGGCCGTGTTGTCTGCCCTCAGTCTGGGGTTGGCGGTGGACTATGCCATACACTTTCTGACACGCAGCAGAATGATGTACGTGGATTATGGTTCATGGAAAAAGACCGCCGGCCCGGTTTTCGGCGAACCGGCCAGGGCCATTGCCAGAAATGCCATCGTGGTGGGAATCGGGTTTTTACCCCTTGTCCTGGCACCCCTGGTCCCTTATCAGACAGTGGGTATATTTATCGCCGGCATACTGCTGCTGGCCGGGGTAAGCACCATGCTCATCCTGCCTTCGGCCATGAGGCTTTTGGAAGGAAAACTGTTTCCCCGCACGCGCAGGGCATGCATGGTCTGCAATCGGGCCACCTGCGGTATCTCCATCCTGGCCGGGGTCGCCCTGGTGTGGATCAATATCAGTCAATTCATGGCCGTGAAATGGACGACCTTGAGCTGGATCAGCCTGTCAATTATCATCATACTGGCGAGCGGGTGTGCATGGATGTCCCGGGGGGAGAAAAGAAGGACTGAAACCTTTGCACCCAAACAGAATAAAACTTAGCGGACATACCGGTTGGAGCAAAAACTGAGTCTCAACAGGGAAAGATCAAGTGTATTTTCAGCCGAGACCCAAAAATTTCCTTCACCCTTAAAAAAACCTGAAAGACAGGGAGAAAAGACATGAAACGGTATTTTAAGTCAGGCATTTTGGTCGCTGTCCTTATGGTCCTCACTGCATCGTGGAGTCATCCTTCCGCGGCCAGGGAAAATGAAAGCGGACCTTCTGTGCAGCAGATCGTCGAGCGCGCCAACCAGGTGGCCTACTATCAGGGTAAAGACGGTCGGGCAGATGTAAATATGAGCATAGTGGACAACCAGGACCGGGAGAGGATTCGAAAATTTACCATCTTGCGCAGGGACGATGCGCCGACAGAGGATCAGGCGAATCAGGAACCGAATACCTGGGCGGGAGATCAGAGATTCTATATTTATTTCCATGCCCCGCCGGATGTAAAGGATACGGCCTTCATGGTCTGGAAGCAGGCCGCCCTGGATCAGGACGATGATCGATGGCTCTATCTGCCGGGTCTGGATCTGGTCAAGCGCATCGCGGCCTCGGATGAGCGCACCAGCTTTGTGGGATCTCACTTTTTTTACGAGGACGTCTCGGGCCGGAACATAAATGAAGACGAACATGAACTGGTGGATGTCACCAGCACCTATTTTATCCTGGAAAATACCCCCAAAAAACCTGAACAGGTGGAATTTTCCCGATACAAGATGTGGATTCACAAGGATACCTATCTCCCGATCCAGACCGAGTATTATGACAAACGGGGGGAGGTGTACCGCAGATACAAAGTTCTGAATGTCTCCAGGCCCCAGGGTTTTCTGACCGTTATGAAATCAAGGATGGAAGACCTGAGATCAGGAGGATATACCACCATCGAATACAGCCGGGTGGAATATGACGTGGGTCTGCCCACTGATATCTTTACCGAACGATACCTGCGAAAACCGCCCATGAGGTATATAGGCAGGTAATTTTCAGGTTGGTCTGCTTTAAACACCAATTACCGGTCTTTTCACTGTTTTTAAAAAGTTCGTCAAGGCCCTGAAAAAACGGCCGGGCTATAAATTCAGCAAGGGGCTGATGATAAGAATCAAGCAAAGGGATACAGGGTGATCTGCAGAAGACTCCGCTTATCTCCTATAGTACTTATTGTCTTTTTCTGCATGCATGCAGGGGTTTTGGAGTGTCATGCACAGGAACCGTCCCTGCCCGTCGGATTAGCGGAAGACCCTTCACAGGAATCCACACAGGGCCCCGCACTGCCTTCAGGCCTGGTAGAAAAAACCAAGACAGCATTTGACGAGCCCACCCTGCCTTTGGGATTGAGCGAGGGAAAATCAGCTGTAAAGCAGGGAGCGCCGCAGGAAAAGCAAAAGTCATGGAAACTTCCTCCTCATGTGAGCGGTTTCTGGGAGATACGCAGCGGCTTCAGGGTCCATGATGATCCATTGGAAGATCAGATATCCTTGGCTGAAACGCGTCTGCAGCTTACCTATGACCAACATATTGCACATTATGTTCCCGGCGGACAGTTCCATCTCACCACCGACTTCATCTTTGATGCCACCCTGGACGACCTTAACGATACAGACCTCGAGGAAGGAGAAGGATGGATCGACCTGAGGGAAACGTGGCTTTCCCTTACACCGCTGGATTTCATGGACCTGAAGGCGGGCCGGCAGGTGATTACCTGGGGCACAGGGAACCTGATATTTTTGAATGATCTTTTTCCCAAGGACTACCGGTCCTTTTTCCTGGGCCGCGACCTGGAGTATCTCAAGGCGCCTTCGGATGCAGTCAAGGTATCATTCCACAGCGAGATGATAAACGTGGATATTGTCTATACCCCCAAATTTGATCCGGACCGGTATGTAAACGGATCACGGCTCTCCTTTTATGATCCGGCCCTGGGAACACTTCGGGGAGAGAACATGCCCATGGAGGTCGAGCGCCCGGATAGATGGTTTGATGATGACGAACTGGCGTTGCGCATATACCGAAGCCTGAGCGCTTATGAACTGGCCGCCTATGGCTATATCGGTTTCTGGAAGGGGCCTTCGGGAATGGATCCGGCAACCGATCGGCGTTTCTTCCCTGATTTGACTGTACTCGGGGCCAGTCTTCGAGGACCGGTCGGTTATGGTATAGGCAATACTGAGTTTTCCTGGTACGACAGCCGGGATGATTCGAGCGGAGCAAATCCCTTTGTACAGAACAGCGAGATGCGTTTTCTGCTGGGCTACGAGCAGGAAGTGGCCGCGGACCTGACCCTGGGCCTTCAATATTACCTGAATTACATGCTGGATTACCACCGCTACAGAAAGGCCCTGCCCCCAGGCACGTCTGATCGAAACAGGGCCCGACAATGGATTACAGTGGATTTCACCCAGGAATTGATGGCCCAGAACCAGCTTGTCCTCAGCCTGTTTGTCTTTTATTCCTTATCGGAGAACGACTGTTATTTCCGCCCCAGGGTCACCTACGATTTTACGGATAACTGGAAGATCCAGATTGGCGGCAATATCTTTGCAGGAAAACAGGAGACGTTTTTCGGACAGTTTGAAGAAAACAGCAATGTCTACGCCGCTGTTCGTTACAGTTTCTGATCTTTATAAGACCTTCGTGTAAGTCCTGTTCTATCTTTTATTTTCCCCTAACAGACCCAGAATATCCTTATGATCTCTTGACAGCCCAATTCCAATCGTGATACACGAATTCTAGGTCATAAGAATCGGGATATATGGAGTTTGGATCTTCACGGAACTTTCTGCTACCACAGTGACCACTTCCATAAGCTATTCGCTTCGCACCACGAGTACGGTTGGAAAGTCGTTATATGCAGCCAGGACCTCAGCTATTACCGGAATTTGAGGCCTCTCCGGTCACGACCGGAGCTGATTCCCTATCACTCAAACCAGGACATCAAATGAACCAGGACAGGCACAACTACGGCAGGGTAGTCTCGATGCGCGGCAGCGTGGTAGACGTGTACTTTGAACGACGGTTACCGGGCATAAACACCGTTCTGTTGATGGGCGACGACAACCACATCGTCGTGGAGACCATTACCCACCTGAATTCCAGAACCGTGCGCTGCATTGCCATGACCTCCACTCAAGGTCTGGCCGAAGGTTCCGTGGTCACCGACACCGGGCGGACGCTTCAGGCCCCGGTGGGTAAACAGCTACTGGGACGTATGTTGAACGTCTTTGGAGAGACCATAGACAAACAGGACCCCATTCAGGACGCCGAGATGGTGTCCATCCACCAGGTACCTCCCCCCATCGGACGTCAGTCAGTGACCCAGGAGGTCTTCCAGACCGGCATCAAGGCCATTGACCTGCTGGCTCCTCTGGAACAGGGTGGCAAGGCCGGGCTGTTCGGAGGCGCAGGCGTGGGCAAGACCGTACTGATCATGGAAATGATCAACAACATGGTCGGTGGATACCAGGGCGTCAGCCTTTTCTGTGGAATCGGCGAACGCTGCCGCGAAGGGGAAGAACTCTACCGGGAAATGAAACAGGCCGGGGTGCTCAAAAACACGGTCATGGTCTTTGCCCAGATGAATGAGCCGCCCGGGGCCAGGTTCCGCGTGGGGCACGCCGCCCTGACCATGGCTGAATATTTCCGTGACAGGGAGCACCAGGACGTACTTTTGCTCATTGACAACATTTTCAGATTCATTCAGGCAGGCATGGAGGTGTCAGGGCTCATGGGACGTTTGCCCTCGCGCCTTGGCTACCAGCCCACTCTGGGTTCGGAACTGGCTGAACTCGAAGAACGTATCTGCAACACGCCCCAGGGCGCGATCACTTCGGTCCAGGCGGTATACGTCCCGGCCGACGACTTTACAGATCCCTCCGCGGTGCATACCTTCGGGCACCTGTCCGCCTCCATCGTGCTCTCGCGCAAAAAGGCCGCCGAAGGCCTGTACCCGGCCGTGGACCCCCTGCAGTCCTCGTCCAGCATGCTTGTCCCGCTCATCGTGGGTAAAAGGCATTATGAAACAGCCCAGGAGGCAAGAAAGACCCTGGCCGATTACGAGGACCTGAAAGACATTATTGCCATGCTGGGCATGGAGGAGCTGTCGCAGGACGACCGGCGCACCGTCTATCGGGCCAGGCGCCTGGAACGCTTTCTGACCCAGCCCTTTGTAGTGACCGAACAATTTACCGGGTACAAAGGCAAAATGCTGGCCCTTGAGGACACCATCCAGGGTTGCGAACGCATACTCAACGATGAGTTCAACAACTACCCTGAGCAGGCGTTGTACATGATCGGAAAGATCGAAGAAGCGGAAAAGAAAGAGGAAGAAAGGCCGTGAATCTCAAAATCCTGCTGCCATCTGAAGTTTTGCTGGACCAGGAAGTGGTCGAGATAGTGGCCGAAGGCCAGAACGGGTCATTCGGCCTGCTTCCCAGGCACGTCTGCTTTGTCTCCGCCCTGGTCCCTGGAATTCTGTATTTCAAGACCGAAGACGGGGGCGAGGAATACCTGGCTGTGGATCAGGGAATCCTTGTCAAATGCGGGGAAAAGGTCCGGGTCTCCGTGCGGAACGCTGTACGAGGATCTGAGCTGTCAAAGCTCAAGCAGACCATTCGGGAACGCTTCCATGTGCTGGATGAAAAGGAAAAAAAGGCGCGGAGCGCCGCGGCAAGGATAGAGGCAGGGATAGTCAAGAGATTTCTGGAGATCGGCAGGCATGGCTGAGAAGAAAAAACCGGGCAAGGGCAAAGAAACAGTAGAACAGTGGTCTGAAGAAGTCGGGGCCAGGCAGGACCGCAAGCTCAAGAAACTGGCCGAGAAGGACCAGGGGGTGTGGTTCGGTCTGGGCATGTTCGGTCTGGTCGGCTGGGCCATAGCCATTCCTACACTGATCGGAACAGCGCTCGGCCTCTGGCTGGACAGAATATACCCGACGGACTTCTCCTGGACCTTGAGCTTTCTGTTCATAGGCGTCATTGTGGGGTGTCTAAACGCATGGGTATGGGTGAAAAGGGAAAGCAGACATGATTGAATATGGAATGGATTATTCCGTCCTGATTCTGATCATAGGGGCCCTGGTGCTTATGAACATGCTCATCCAGGCCGGGCTCGAACGCACTGTCCTGCCAGTGCACTGGCCCCGAAACAGAGAAGACAAATGACAGAACAGATTCTTATCATAGCCAGGGCCTTTGCGGCCGGACTCGTCGTGGGGCTGTTTTTTTTCGGCGGCCTGTGGTGGACCGTCAAGCGCGTGCCCGGATCCAGCCGTCCCCTGCTCCTGATTTTCGGCAGTCTGATCGTGCGCATCGGGGTGAGCCTGACTGCGCTCTATTTCATCTGCGACGCTGACTGGCGCCAGTATCTGGCCGCGCTGCTGGCCACATTCATCGTCAGGCTGATCATAGTACACAGGGGCGGGCCCATGGACTATAATATGAAGCAAAAGGCCAAAAACACATGAATCTGCAGAACATAAGCCCGGACGAGGTGATATATTTCCACTTGGGCCAGTTTCCCATAAGCGCGACCATCGTATATACTTGGGGGGTCATGCTCCTGCTGGTTCTGTTTTCCTGCCTGGTGACCAGAAACCTGACTACTGGAAACAGGATACCGCGGTGGCAGAATCTTTTGGAAATCATAGTCCAGGTCATGCGGGATCAGATCAGGGAGATAAGTCATCAGGATCCGGGCATCTACCTGGCCTTCATCGGCACACTCTTCATCTTCATCGCTGTTTCCAATATGCTGTCAGTGGTCCCTGGATTCATTCCCCCCACGGCATCGTTGTCCACCACGGCCGGACTGGCCGTATGCGTGTTCGTGGCCGTGTTCATCTATGGAATCATCCAACAGGGCATTTTAGGCTACTTCAGGCAATACCTCAAACCCACGCCTTTCATGCTGCCGTTTAATGTGATCGGCGAATTCTCGCGCACCCTGGCCCTGGCCGTGCGCCTGTTCGGGAACATGATGAGCGGGGCCAAGATAGCGGCCATCCTGCTGGCCGTAATCCCGCTCATCTTCCCTGTGATCATGCAGGCCCTGGGTCTACTGACCGGGCTCATACAGGCATATATTTTTGCCATCCTGGCCATGGTATATATCGCTTCGGCCACCAGGGCGCATCATGAAAAGGCCATGGAGCTGGAAAATAAAGAACAAGCCAAAAAAGGAGAGGTAAATGGATAACATCACGTTTATAGCCGTAGCTTCAATCTTTACCGCCGGCATAACCATCATGATCGGCTCCATAGGTCCAGCCCTGGGTGAAGGACGCGCCGTGGCTCAGGCACTGGCTGCCATGGCCCAGCAGCCCGACGAGGCTAACACCATCACACGGACTCTGTTCGTGGGCCTGGCCATGGTCGAGTCCACGGCCATCTATTGCTTCGTGGTCTCTATGATCCTGCTGTTCGCCAATCCCTTCTGGAATTACGCCGTCCAGCACGCGGGAGGTTAGGCCTGTGCTGATCAACTGGTTCACGGTGATCGCTCAGATCATAAATTTTCTTATCCTTATGGTCCTGTTGAAGATATTCCTCTATGACAAGATCGTGAAGGCTATAGATGAGCGGGAGAAAAAGATCGCCGATCGTCTGGAGGACGCAGAAAGGAAAAACCAAGAGGCCGAGGAACGGGGAAAGTCCCTGCAGGAAGAAAAACGGCGCCTGGAGGAAAAACGAAAGGATATGCTGGAAGAGGCCGAACAAGAAGCTGAGGAGCGCAGAAAAAAAATGATTGAGGAAGCGCGTCAGGAAGTGGATCACCGCCAAGGAGAATGGCATGAGGCCCTTCGCAGAGAAAAGGAAAACTTCCTGGACAATCTGCGGCGCATGATCGCCAAGCAGACATTCTCCCTGGCTGGACGGGTGCTCCAGGACCTGGCCGATGCCGAACTGCAGGAACGCGTGGCCGACGTATTTATAAAACGTATCAGGGGCATGGAGGAAGAGGAAAAAAAACAGGCCGCAAAGGCTGTTCAGGAATCAGGTGGCCGCATAACCCTGCAAACTTCCTTTGACATGGATGAGACCGGCAAGCGCAAAATCACTGAAGCCCTGCGTGAGGAGTTGGGTAATGAGCTGGAGGTGGAATACGAGACTGATCCCGAGCTGCTTTTAGGCGTCAATCTGAAGTTCAGGGGGCGGAAAATCGCATGGAGCCTGGAATACTACCTGAAAGACATTATGGAACAGGCAAGTCAACTCCTGGAGGAACAGACCCGTAAAAAACCGAATAAACAATCAGTGCACGCCAATGAAAGGCCGTCCGAACAGCATTGACAGACAAGCGACTCAGTTTGAATCATGAATAGAGAAAAAGGCCCCCTCTCAAAAACTCTGGATCAGGCACTTACGGCAGTAGACCTGGCCGCACAAAAACGGAGTTCAGGGGTCAGGCTGCAGGAAGTGGGGACCATCACGTTCGTGGGTACGGGTACAGTCAACGTAAAAGGCCTGTCCGGGGTAAAGTCAGAAGAACTCCTCCGCTTTCCAGGGGACAGGCTGGGTATGGCCTTCAACCTGGACCAGGCCGAAATCGGGGTAATCATGCTTGACGACCATGAGGATCTGCGTGCTGGGGCCGAGGTGTATCGCACTAATCGGGTAATGGACGTGCCAGTAGGCAACGGGATTGTCGGGCGTATTCTGAACTCCAAGGGCGATCCCCTAGACGATCTGGGTCCGCTCGAGGTTGATGAGAGACGCCCGGTCGAACGACCCGCTCCGGGCATCCTGGACCGATCGCCGGTGACAGTGCCCCTTCAGACTGGACTCAAAGTCGTGGATGCACTCATACCTATCGGACGCGGACAACGAGAACTAATCCTCGGGGACAAGCAGACCGGCAAGACCGCCATCGCCCTGGACGCCATAATCAACCAGAGAGACTTCAACGTGCTCTGCTTATACTGCGCCATAGGCAAACGAGCCTCGGCCGTATCCAAGGTCATTGACGACCTGAAAAAATACCAGGCCATGGAGTACACCACGGTTATCCATACCACAGAGGAAGACCCTCCAGGGCTTCAGTTCGTCGCCCCCTACGCGGCCATGAGCATGGCCGAGCATTTCATGGAGCAGGGTCGGGACGTGCTGGTGATCTTTGACGATCTGACCAGGCACGCCAGGGCCTACCGCGAGGCGTCCCTGCTCTTGCGCAGGCCGCCGGGGCGCGAGGCCTTTCCGGGGGACATTTTCTACATCCATTCGCGCCTTTTGGAACGCTCCACTCACCTGTCACAGGAACTCGGCGGCGGGTCGATCACCGCACTGCCCATCATCGAAACAGAGGCACAGAATATCGCCGCGTATATCCCTACCAATCTGATTTCCATAACCGACGGGCAGATATACCTGTCTCCGGACCTGTTCCAAAAAGGGAATCTGCCCGCTGTGGACGTGGGTAAATCAGTCTCGCGCGTGGGCGGCAAAACCCAACTCCCTGCATACCGCCGGGTGGCCGGAGACCTGCGCCTGTCCTATTCGCAGTTTGAGGAACTGGAGGCCTTTGCACGTTTCGGCACACGTCTGGACGATCAGACACGTAAGTCCCTGGAACGTGGGCGCCGCGTGCGCGAAATTTTGAAGCAGGCGCAGTATCGGCCCATGCCCTCTTCCGAGCAGATCGCCGTGTTGGTGGCCGTCAACCAGGGGTTCATGGACCACCTGGACTTAAAGGAGATCGGCACGGCTCAGAACAAAATACGAAGGGCCGTGACCCAAAAGCAGAGGCATGTCTGCAAGAAGATCGAAAACGGCGAGAAACTGGCCGACGAGGACATCAGCAACCTGGTCCAAACCATCAGAGACATCCTTGACCTGGAAAAGCAGGAGTAGCACATGCTGGGCATCGAGTCGCTGAAAAGAAAAATCCAGAGCACACAGGACTTGGGATCCGTAGTCAAGACCATGAAGGCCTTGGCCGCAGTCAATATCCGCCAGTACGAACGCGCGGTGAAGTCCCTGGCAGACTACAACCATAACGTGGAGCTGGGACTCATGGCCTTGCTCAAATCCAGGCCGGGCTATGTCGTAGGCGCCCGCAAACTCAGACACCGAGGACAGCCTTTACTAACTGGCGCGGTATTTTTCGGTTCGGACCAGGGCATGTGCGGTCCGTTGAACGAACAGGTCTTTCAAAAGGGTAAGGACCTAATCCAGTCAATTGACATCAACAAAGAGGATATAGCCGTCCTGGCCCTGGGCGAACGCCTGTACTACCAGCTCCAGGACGCAGGGTACATGGTGGAAGAATATTTAAGCATGCCGGGTTCGGTATCGGGTATAACCTCCAAGGTGCAGGACATCCTTCTGAATATCGAGGCATGGACAGAGAAACGCGGCATAAGCCGTGTATACCTTTTTTACAGCAAGATGGTTTCCGCCCAGACAGGTCAGGGACACGTCGTGAGGCTCCTGCCGCTGGACCAGTACTGGCTCTCCGACCTGCGGAAAACCAGGTGGCCCACAAGGAATCTGCCCATGTTTACCATGGACTTCGACCCCCTGTTTTCTGCCCTGATCAACCAGTATCTGTTCGTTTCCCTGTTCAGGGCCTTTGCCGAATCTCTGGCCAGTGAGAACGCACAGCGCCTCGCCTCCATGCAGGGCGCGGGAAAAAACATCGAGGAACGCCTGGGCGAGCTGAACACCATGTTTCACCAGATGCGCCAGATGAGCATAACCGAAGAGCTGCTGGACATCGTGTCCGGATTCGAGGCACTGGAACAGGCGGAAAAAAGACAAGACACAGCGCCCGCTTAACCAAGAAATTATCAGATAATGTCCTGCTCAGGCTGGCAGCAAGATATCTCCCCGGTAAAAAATCAGTCATAAAAGACACATATCAGAGAGAAATACCGAAAAATCTATTCTCCACCGATGTAGCAAGGGACAACTGTTTCAATATCTTGAAGAGTATAATCCTCGGCATTCGGGATATGTGCTTTATGAATAGTATGACCTTTGTCCAGAGGAAATTCTAGCCATTCGGGAGTTGGCATCATACAGGGGTCGGGATTTATCCAACCTACATGTAATCCTCCGCAATCTCCGGATAATTTTGTGATGGTACACTTACCCCAATAATAATTGTCGGTTATAGCCAGCCCGAGCATACAGCTATCAGTCGAGCCGAAAGGCACTTCTGCAAAATATCCACGTATTTCCGCCATGCCTTTGGCTTCCAGGGTATAATTACAATTCTCAGAGGCGCAAGTTAATTCGCCTTTAAGGTCTCCATAACCATATACTTCGTCGTGATGCACTTCAGGCCCGAAATGCGGAGACCTGAATATTGTAAATGGAATATCTCCAACTATATCCGTATAACAATTACCTAAAACGTAATGACGGAACACGCTGATGGTGCCACTTCCTATCTTCTTCCAGCTTGAAGGATCGGAACGGTCTAAAAGCAGGTCTATCGTCTGTGTCCCCAACTTGATCTTTTTAATGTTAAGGCCATTCCCTGTCAAAGCGTATTCATAGGTCCTGGATGTTTGGTTTACCTGTTTCTGGTACGACAAATCCGATGCCGCCCCTACAAGACCACTTCCTTCCTCACAATCTGTGAAATACATATTAAAGGTTATATTTGAACCGGAAACTTCATAGGTCCCTGATTCTGTACATTCGTTGATCCAGGTATAATTTTTATCAGACACCACATCCGGTTCAGTCAATATCAAAGAGATGTAATTGTTGAAATTTGTAGTTATCCAGGTCCCTGTAAGAGAAGATGTAGACGCTTCGGTCACAGTTACAACAACTGCATCATAATGCCATTCATCAAAATCTAATTGTCCGTTCATATCCATATCAACAGCAAAACAAACCGTATAAGTCCCCGGGGGTAACCCAGGCAGATTCAACACCTCAATCGGGGGCAGATCAACCAGAGGACCTTGATAGGTAAAAGACAGCCCTTGTAACCAGGAACCGGTATAAATATCTAAATAAAACCAGCCATAAGGCGTATAAATTGCCAACCACCAGTCCGCATTGTCTGAGTTACCGGAAGCATCAAGACTGATAGTAATTGAAAGCGAATCATTCGTATCTATCGTAATCGGTTCATTTGAGCCGTTTACTGTTACATCGGCAAAAGGACTATTGTGAGAATTTGCAGGTGTACCACCCAAACCAAATATCAATATTGATAAAAGAAATAAAATAAGACTTCTCATTTTACCCTCCTATAGGACAATCTATTTTCAATAGACAAAAGAAGTCGAATTGCATTCCAAATCTCCTCGAATTCCATTTCCAACAGTCCTATGACATAAAAATCGTGTATCAAATTGGCATTGGGCTGTCAAGAAATCGAATGTAAGTGATACATCCGACCCTTGAAAAAT
>CAZPDU010000246.1:0-6155 GCA_964585405.1 uncultured Thermodesulfobacteriaceae bacterium
GTGTAGTAATCCAGGACGGCACGTCTCAATGGCGGACAACAGGCGCCAAATGGGAGCACCTTGAACGTCTGCGCTCTGTATGTCATGGCACATGGGATCTTGAAATTAACAGGTCTTCTACCATAGAACCAGACATACAGACAGAGACAAATCAGCCACCAGACACATTGAATTATCAAAAAATTAGATTCCATCAGGGCACTGATCTCCATTCCCAATTACAGATGGCGGAAGATGTATTTGCTCGTGAGATGGAAGGCCAGGGAGGACTTGCACCAGATCAGAAAGCTATAGTCCTTCCAAGGCCTGAACCCCTTATTCCAGTGTTGAACCGGCTCTTTGAGGATACGTCTGTTCCATATAATATCTCCATGGGTTATCCACTTGAAAGGACAGCGCTTGCCCAACTGTTTGACTCAGTATTTGAGGCACAGGAGGGACGGGTAGACGGCAAGTATTACGCCGCCGGTTACCTGTCAGTGCTCAGACATCCTTACATAAAAGGACTCCGATTATACAGCACTTTAACCATCGACTACCAAAACCACAGATTCTCAGCCACAGACACAGACAGACAAACAAAGACAAAACGATCAACCAATCAACCAATCAACCAATCAACCAACTCGTCTCTCAGGTCTGTAGTCCATTTCCTTGAGGCTTGGCTGGTCAAGGAAAAGAAAAGCTTTGTAGGACTCGATGAACTTGAGAATGCAATAGCTGATCTGGACGAAAGGGATTGCTCTGCTACGCGTTTTCTGTCCATAGTTCACCAGTTGTGCTTCAGGGGATTTGAGAACCTGAATAAAGTGGGTGAACTCGCTATGACCCTCAAGAGATTGCTTGAGTGGATAATGGAGTATGGAACTGCTGCCGGTTATCCACTGACCGGTGAATTTATGTCAGCCATGGTGGCGCTTCTGGAGGAACTTGAAAGCCGCCCTGTCGCTGAAGAGACTGCTTCTGTCTCCGGTCTCCACTCGCTGCTTGGTCACCTAGTGCGGCAGACCAGAATTCCATTCCAAGGCATCCCCCTGGAGGGCTTTCAGATATTGGGTTTTCTGGAGACAAGGTGCCTGAAATTTCAGCATGTTATGATTTTTGATGTCAACGAGGGTGTGCTTCCTCCTAAAACCAGACCTGATCCCATCCTGCCGCCCGATCTGCGGAGCCATCTTGGCCTTCCTGACAAAAAACAGGCGGTCGAGATAAGCCGGTACCATCTTCAAAGGCTTCTTGCAGGGGCAGAAAAAATCCATTTATTCTTTTCTGAAGACCGGGGCCGGATGAGAAGCCGGTTTATTGAAGAATTTATATGGGAAGCCGAAAAGCAGGCAGGGCGTCGGAATGTAATCCCGGTTCATAGAACGATTAATATCCCCAAGCCCAGAACTTACTATGCATCCCCTGTGAAGAAGACCCAGAAAATCATAGATTTCCTTTCGTTATTTACCTTTTCAGCAACTGCCCTTGACACCTATCTCTACTGCCCTTTCAGATTCTATGCAAAGTATATCCTGAAATTAGATATCCCCGATACCATAGATATGGACGAGATCGATCCCCTTTTGGTAGGCAATCTTGTGCATAAGATACTAAAGGAATTTTATTCGCCATGGCTGGACAGGGAAATTAACTTCGATGCTGATTACAATAATGATATCGTTACAAAGTCTGATATAGAACTTCAGGAGATCTTTGGACCGAAATCTGAATGGAGCGGGGGTGTGAGACTTTTCAGAGAGGTGCTGATTTATCGTCTTAAAAATTTCCTGCGCATTGAGAAAGAACACTCACATGGTCATTCGTTGATGGGACTTGAGGTCCCCTGCAAAATGGATTTTCACCTGGAGAAGGGTCGTAAGGTCGGAATGAAAGGGGTACTGGACAGGGTGGAAAGGGACAGGGAGGGAATTATCTGGGTCATAGATTACAAGACCGGGAGTAAAGTACAAATGCCCCGGGCCACAATTGCTTCCAATATCTCAGACAGAAAATCAATTAGACAAGAGCTTGTCTCTTTCCAGTTGCCCATTTATCTTCTCCTTTGTGACCGGCATTATGCTCTGGAATCCTTATGGTCCAAGATAAATGCGGCCCTGTACAGTCTTAGAGGTCTTGAAGAATCAAGCAGCCTGAATGCCCTTCGAACCATCCTGTTTAAGCATGGTGACGGCCGGGACAAAATCGTAAAAGGAATATACGTACCTGCCCTAAAGACTATTATCAAAGAGATATTGAATCCAGAAATCCCTTTTACCCACGATCCATCTGATTTTGCCAACTGCAGAACCTGCCCTTACATAAGGCGGCTTTGCAAAGTTGGATAAAAAAAGCCGGCCTTTCTCTTATAAATATTTAATTATACAGGACTTCCAAAAGAGAAAAAATAGAAAGCTGACAAGTGAAAATGGTAAATGTATCTTTTCTCAACCTGAATAACTTTTTAATTTGACAATAGATTACTTAAAGGTTTATAAAAAATTTGATAAATGGTGGAATTCCGTATGGGCGGATATGGAAGATCCATTCATAATCTTTCTTTAAGTTCGGCTCCTGATCTTTCTCATAATATCCTCTTCGGATAATTATGGGTGGCTTTTTGAATGGTACATAAAGGGCTTACTTTCAATCAGTTTCACAACTTTTCTATGTTAGAAATGAAGAGGGCGAAAATGGGCCGGTATTCGATCGACTATTCAGCGGGGATTACCAGCTACCCCCTTCCCGATCCATAAAAAAATGATGTCTTATCTGTTTATTAATATTAAAGAAATATGAGATTTACAGGACTCGTTTAACACCAACAAAAGAAAAGGAGGATTGACATGAGAAAAAAGAATGGATTGATTGCAGCACTCTTGATCGCGGTTTTATTATTTATTATGCCTATTGAGTTAGCTCCGCATAAGTTACTGGACATGCGTTAATTACGGCGTTTAGGAGTCTTCCAAATAACTGTGATTCCCAAAAACGGCGATTAAAACGATAACAATATTCTGAAAGGTATCTGTTCAAGTGTCTTTTGCTTACACCATGATAAGTACCAAGAATGAATCTCTTGGCATTCGAAATCAAAATGTGAACCCATGGCAACATCTTTGGAGAATAAACGACCTTATGGGCATATCCTTCCCTGATCAGGTTGTTATATCCCCTAAAGCCATCTGTCTTTATCTTGCTGGCCTCTTCTACGGACTTCTGAACATGGGATAGGAGGCTGGCTTGAGAATGATCACTTACAACATCCATCTGGGCAAATTGAGGTCTTCCTTCTTCGGTGACGGAAACACTTACAACAAACTTTGCTTTTTTCGTTCCCCTGCCACGTTTACCGCCAGGGCCTCCGATAAAGGCATCATCTATTTCAATCAGACCATCCAGCATATACTTGGAGTCCCTTCTGATCATGGCTTCCCGGATCTTTTGAAGCATGGTCCAAGCAATCCAGTAGCTAACACCAATTTGTTTTCTCATAGCAGTTGCTGATATGCCTCTTTTGTCTCGAGAACATAAAAAGATTGCCCAGAACCACTTGTGCAGCGGGGTTCTGGTTTTGTGCATAATTGTTCCTGCTGTCAAGGATGTTTGGTGCCGACAGTCTGAATTTGTGCATTGCAAAAGTCCACGTGAAGAGTGAAAATAAAAATCATCATGTCCACATTTGGGACAATGAAAACCATTTGGCCATCGAGCCTCAAAGAGGTAGTTTTCGCAAGCCTCATTGTCTGGAAATCGCTGTTGAAACTCAATGAGACTTATTGATTCACAATGTGCCATAATAACCTCCAAATATTTAATAATACAAATAAAATACACTATTTCGAGCGAAAAATCAACCAATAATGGCACATTGCGGAGCTAACTCAATAGGCATATTATTTATTCCCTCTCTCGCACTGCCTGCTGATTTCGGCAACATAGACGGCCTTTGGTGGTCCCGGGCGCCAGGGGCGGAAAATTTCTACGTAATGGTACGGGAACGTGAAAACTTTGTAGAAAATCAAGACTGGGTATTAGTAACAACCCTTGATGGAACCGATATGTACGGGGAGGCCTATTTCGGAATTATGGATGGAAACAGTGTGCAGCTCTCCAGACTCATAAGCCAGCTTACTGCATTTGCCGCTACTGCCACTTTTGAATCAGCCAGCAGCGCCAATTTTGTAGTTACTGAGTGTCAGCCGGAAGGGGAGTGCCCGTTTCCACTTAATCTGCCTATCCCCTTCATTAAGATCTTCTAAAAAAACTATATGTGATAGCAGTATAGCTTATCGGCTCCATACTGAATTCATATCCAGGGGACATTCTACCGTCCCCTGAATATATATATATATAAACTGCAAAAATCCGCCACCATAAGCCACCCTTTTAGGCAGGCAGCTCATAGACACCCAGTTGAGTGATGTAAGGCCGGGCAAAGAGAGCGGCCGGGATATTTCAATATGAAATACACACTATGTGTTTAAAAAGGCCAGTTTATGCTGAAGTATGTAATTTGGGCGTTCTCAATAGTATTAATGTTTGATTTAATCTCATATTCGGAGGAACTGCCTGTGGATAATAAGACATCCTATAACAAACTCTCAAAGGAAGAAGAAAGGGTGATCGTCCATAAAGGTACAGAGGCACCATTCACTGGAAAATACAACGACTTTTTTGAAAAGGGTTTTTACCACTGCAAAAGATGCAATGCACGACTTTACAGTTCAGAACACAAGTTTGCGTCTGCATGCGGATGGCCGAGCTTCGATGATGAAATAAAGGGTGCCGTTAAAAGACAAAAGGATGTTGACGGAAGAAGAACCGAGATATTGTGTGCAAATTGCGGGGCGCACCTGGGTCACATTTTCAAGGGAGAAGGTTTAACGGAAAAGAATATCAGACATTGCGTCAATTCTATCTCCCTGATATTTATACCGAATAAAAAAGAGTCTATTGTAGCAAAGGCCTACTTTGCAGGAGGTTGTTTTTGGGGGATAGAATATCTCTTTGACCGCAAACACGGGGTCATTTCGGCGATCTCAGGTTATATGGGAGGTCATACGGCAAATCCAACTTATCAAGATGTGATCCAAGGGAATACAGGGCACTTAGAGGTTGTCGAAGTAACATATGATCCGGCTGAGGTGGATTATGAGAAACTGGCCAGATTTTTCTTTGAGATTCATGACCCGACTCAGGTCGACGGTCAGGGTCCGGATATCGGAGAACAATATTTATCAGCCGTTTTTTATCAAAAAGATGACGAAAAAAAGATTGTTAATAAATTAATAGATATACTCAATGCCAAAGGTTATAAAATTGCAACAAAAGTGCGACCCGCCGGCATCTTTTGGAAGGCTGAAGAGTATCATCAGGATTACTATGACAAGAAAAAACAGCGACCATACTGGCATGTATACAAAAAGAAATTTTAATTAAACACGAAACCAGCAACAGTCAGCTGGCCTATGTAAAAAAGCAAAATCAACATTCCTATTAATTAGGTATATTCAGCTGATTTTCTGAGGTAGCTATTCGCCGCTGATGCGCAAAATTTGTGTGGCTTAACTGCACTAAGTACCTGGAATCCCCACAAAATCCTATGGTCCAATAGTGCTGGAATATTCAATTGGTGTTTGGGAGTATAATTTAGGCTCAAATCGCAAAAGGCGATCTTCTGCCATCTTGTAAGTCTTATTTGAAAAGTGCTCAATAATATCATACAGGTCTTTGAGCGGGAAGGGCTTAGCAAGGACCTTATCAAAGTCGGCATCCTCAAGCATCCAAGGAGTTCCGGAAATAGCAATAACCGGAGTTGCCCCGCGGCTTGAATTTCGAATATGCCGAGCGACGTCCTTACCCCCAATTCCAGGCATACAGATATCTGTTATTACAATATCGATGAACTTTCTGTCGAATTTTTCAATCCCCTCTCTGCCGTCAGCTGCGGTTTCAACATTATATCCGAACTCTGTTAAAGCAAGGTTTAGCAGAGCCAAAATTGTTTGTTCATCGTCGATAATCAAAACCGTGCACATGCTGACCACCAGTAATTTCTGAAATTTGCAGACAACGATATCTTTAAGATTACTTCCTTTTATCTAATCAGATCCAGCATGTCAACAATATATTGTATTTTACTAAAGTTTCGCAGTTGTTATTGTTAACTG
>CAZPDU010000247.1:0-7170 GCA_964585405.1 uncultured Thermodesulfobacteriaceae bacterium
GACGGCCCAGGACCCGGAAAATTGAAATTCCGTGCCTTCCAGACCCGCCTGATTCAGAAGCTCAGGCACATGGCCTACGGCAGTAAACCTTGCCCCTCTGGCAGGGTGTACCTTGAGGACAGCAAATCCCGTCTCGGGAGAAGCGTAGGTAACCCGCTCAATTCGACCGCAAAGTGTCATATCCTGATTTGAAGACATAGGCGCCCTCATATCATTATTAGCCACATATCTTTTTCTTTATTTCTGCAAGTGGCTTTGAAATCATCATAATAGAAAAGTAATAATTGAGCCACCGGCTTTGAAATCATATTCCATTGCCCATATTTATTGCGTATAATGTGCAATGTACTCATCAACGATGATTCAAAAACCCTTAAATACTGAAAGTGTACCTGAAATGAGAAAAAGGTAATATATAGACATGAAAAACTCAAAAATAGTTTTTCCAAATAGGCTAAAATCGTCTATTCATGTATTTCTGAATTTCCAATATCTTTCCCGCCAAAAGTCAAACTAGTGATGTCAGGCCCGGATCGGCCAGAAGTTTTTGGAAAAAACAAAATCTAATTTGACATGATCAAAATAATATGTGATGTATAAAAGTCATTAATCATCCAAAGATTCAGTGTTCACGTATTGGCTGAAAATCTAAACCATTATCCGTGGATTCTGAATGAAACAGGCATTGGAATAAAATCAGGCAAGGATATTCGATGCATATATAAATTTAAGGATATTGGGGTGTGTCTGCGAGCTATGCGAAGACAGACATAGAAGGCAGGCTTGAGAGTTGAACTGAAGGTAAACGGAAAAAGGAGTATACATTATGAAAGCGTTGGTAGTCTATTCGACTAAGACAAAAAACACATTGAAATTAGCTGAAGCACTTTATGAATCTCTTCGTTATACCAAGGAATTGAAATCAATCACCGATAACCCAAATCCGGATGACTACGATTTTATCGCCGTAGGTTACTGGGTAAAAGACAGTAAGCCGGATCCTGCTACCATGGAATTTCTGCCTAAAATCAGAGATGGCCAAAGGGTCTTTTTGTTTGCTACACATGCCTCGGCAAGAGACTCTGGGCCTATCAGAAATGCCATGAAAATTGCAAAAGAGTTAACCAGTAAAGGGCGTATCATCGGTACGTTCGGCTGCCAGGGAGAGGTCTCTCCGGAGATGATGGAAAAGCTTGCCGCCCAGGATAAAAAGCCCGAGTGGTATGCTGATGCGCCAGCAGCAAAAGGACATCCTGATGAACAGGATATAGCTGAACTTGTTCATCTCATAAATACCTTTTTGCTTTAAACTGAGTTTACTTAAACACAAGATCTGAAATTGCCGTTTTGGCTGGGAAAGAGGAATGCATTCGCTCATTCCCAGCCTTTCGTTTGGGTTTAGTTGATGTCTTAGATCTTTCTTGCTGAATATTCTGCCTATTTTACTACAGCCGTATAATAAAACAGCCCTGAAATAAAATAGCGAAATATCTATTCATCAGGGCTGAATGGAATTTCAACCGGCGTCTGAATAAGTATTATCCAACTCATTCCGAATGGCCTCTCCCAGTTTTTCAATCGTGTAAGGCTTTTTCAGATATTGCCCCGCCCCCAGTTGCTGCGCCTCTTTCACCCGGATAGTCTCTGAAAAACCGCTGACAATAATGGCCTTTTGCCTTGGATGCATCTTCAGGATGTTTCTGTATGTGTCGAGGCCGTCCATGCCCGGATCCATAATCATATCCAGCAGGATCAGGTCCGCCTTGTGGTCCTTTAAATAGCGAACCGCTTCTTCGCCACTTGAGATCGCTACCGCGGAATATCCCAGTTGGGACAGAATCAGACACGCAATCTTCCTTTGTGTTTCTATATCATCGACAACCAGTATCTTTTCTCCCTTACCCAGAGCGACATCCTCGGAAATCGAGTCCTTACCCAAGACCGGCGTCTCTCTTGTAACGGGAAAATACAGCGTAAAGGTGGATCCATGGCCTTTAGTACTTTTAATGTCTATGTAGCCATTCAGATCCTTTAAGGTCCCCCAGACGACAGCCATACCCAATCCGGTTCCGCTTTTTCCCATGACCTTATTGGTGAAAAAAGGCTCAAAGATCCTCTCCCTGTCCTCTGGTGAAATACCTACTCCGGTATCCGATACGATCAAAACAGCATAATCGCCTTCCTCCACACGATCATATCCGCGAATAGGACAATCTACATAGCGGTTTTCAGTGATTATTCGAATCTTTCCTCCGTTGGGCATGGCCTCAGCGGCATTGAAAACCAGGTTCATCAGGGACTTGGAAAGTTGGATGGGGGAAGCCATGATATTCAGCAAATCTTTATCCAGATAAACTTCTATATCAACATCAGGATGGAGCGATTTCAGCTTCTCACACACAGGGCTGGCAAGGTAATCTGACACAATGCTGTTCAGGTTGACAACTTCCGTGTTGGCGACCCCCCTCCGGGCCAAAGTCAAAAGGTCCTGCACAATAGCCGCTGCTTTTTGTCCCGAGTCTTTTATTGTTTGAATGGGCCTTCGGAGAGGACTGTCATTCGATAGTTGGGTCAACAATAAATCAGGATAACTAACAATGCCTGACAAGATATTGTTCAGGTCGTGAGCCACACCCCCTGCCAGTGTACCGATGGCCTCCATTTTCTGTGCCCGCTGAAGTCGATTTTCCAGAAGCCTCTTTGCCTCCTCTGCCTCCGTCCGCTCGCGAATGTCCCGGCCCACTCCGATTCTTCCCACAGTCTCACCATCTTTATTCAACATGGAAGTGACCTTCATTTCTATAGGAACATTCCCTCTATTTTTGTGTTTTACCTTAACTTCGTAAACCGGAATCTCTTCACCGGCTATTCCCCTCTTAAACCGATCAATGGTCGACTCCACGTATTCAGGGGCAAGGACATCAAAAAAAGGGCGCCCGATAAAGTCTTCAGGCGGATAACCAGTTATCTTTTCGAATTCGGGATTGAGATAGGCGATATTACCATTCGGCTCGATAATAAAAACCAGATCCCGAACGGTCTCTATGAGGGTACGATAACGTTGTTCACTGGCAATCAACTGCTTTTCCGCATGTTCACGCCGCCTGGTGTTGAAAAGCAGAAGAAGGATAACGGCCATCTGTATGAAAAGGGCCATAACGGCAACCCAGATATGATAACGGTATTCGTGATAAAAACTAAAAGGCCGGTTAATGATCTGGCTCTCTGAAGGAAGTCTATCCAGAGGCAGCTTGTGAAGAGACAGTTTATGGTAATCAAAAAAATACCGGTTGGGTGATTTCATAACGACAGGAATGTCCTCAGCCGACTCTCCATCCAGAACGCGCAAAGCGATTTGGGCCGCGGTCCTGCCCTGCATTATGCCGCTGGTGAGCAAGCCCCCTACAATGCCGTGTCCAAGGTAGAAGGTCCAGGGCGCATATATGGGCACGCAGCAATGTCGGTCGATCATGACAAGGCTTTCTTCATGGGTGAAATCATGCCCCTGGTTGTCGCGGTTAAAGACAAAGAGAAAAACAATTGCCTGTTTTTGCAGGGCAGCAACCTCGTGTTGGAGTTCTGACATGGATACATCACTGATGTATTGAAAAGTCAGAAGTTTCTCAAACGGTGAGAATACCTTTCTGGCATGCTGTTCGATGGCCCTTCCCGTCCGTGTGATATCGCTGATCACCAATACCCGACGTATGTCCGGCTGCAATGTGAGGGCCATCTCCAGGGTGCCCTTGGGATCGATCGTCTCGATCACGCCTGTTAGCGGACGTCCATACTGACGCATCTCAGGCCGATATCCGTTTACTCCACAAAAAACAACCGGTATGCCGGGCAAGAGTGTATCAGATCGTTCTAAAAGAAAATTCAACGCCTGGTCATCCGAGCAGATTATGACATCAATCTCATTCGGATTTGGATATTTTGCCGCCAGGAGTCCGGCGTACAGATCGAGATAATGAGATTCCGGATGACGTTTGGCATCCATGTATTCAAAATAAAGGACGGAATCAGCATAGTCACTTTTGGAAAAGGCGCTGCGAATCCCTTCCGTGATATTATCGGTCCACGTAAAAGTTGGATAGTAGGAATGAATAACGAGCACATGAGGAGGCCCGTCGTTCACATGGAAGTGTGATTTGTTAAGTTCCGAAAAGGCTTGACTGTCTTTGAAGTTCAATGCAAGCAGGATTGGAATTACAAGCGTGATGAACCATATGAAAGTCCTCTTTTTTTGCATGCCGCTGACCCTCAGCTGGCTGTCAAGCATAGTTACCTTACTTCTATATCAAAGGCCGATTCAGACGGTATTCGGCGGCAAATATCAGAAATGATTTACCAAACCAGGGACGGCCACTAAGAGGCTTGCTATTGCCTGTATATCCAGTTGATCAACTCAATGGCTTACCGCATACGCCCCAACCCTCTTAACATGAAATTCGTGTATCACGGATTAGATCAGACTGTCAAGTCGGGACTGGGAACTAAGGGCGTTCCTGACTAGCTTGAATAAGTCCGATGATAGCCCGAGCAAAAAACTGATTGGCAGGAGGTGGTGTCCTTTGACCATGTATGTTTGAAGAAGGAAGTCAATTCAAGGAGGGCTTCGATGGGTAGTCGCATCACGGCTGCACCTCAAAGATCAGGCGGTAGATACAGTATCAACTGGTACAGGATTATGAAATCCCTGAGAGAGAAACAGCCCGAAAGCTCTGAGCTTCTGAGTCTTGCATTCCAGGGCAATTGCAAAAAAACGAAGTTCTCAGCTAGTCAATTAAGTCCACGAGCTTCACGATCGGACACAACCGCCCCTCTTAACACGAGATTAAGGTCCACATTTAAGGATCGTCAATCCTTTATAGACCGACATTTGCAACAGTCTGAATTGTTTCTTATATTAACTGGCACACAACTTCAGTGCTTGATTTAAATTCACTAAACTGCGCTGGGCACCTGGTTTTTCTTTTCCTTTTTTGATTTTCGTTTTTCCTTTGGATTAAGCTGGGCCTTTTTCCGTTGTTCCTTTTTGCCTTTGTCTTTTTTCCCCTTATCACCCATATCTGTTCCTCCTTCAGGCATGTGAACTAATCGCCGCAGATCAGCCCCTGGCGTATGCCCGATGACCGGCATGGGCATGCGCTTACGGGATGAAATTACCCCGTATATAATTTCCATTATGTTAATGAAAATACCAGGTGAAGGCAAGGGCATCATCACGAAAATGGTGTCTTTGTAATCCGGATAGGTCGGCGAGTGAGTAATGGCCGGTATCATATCGTTTTTTTAAACGAAAGCTCAAGGTCAACTCTTCATGACACAGGTCGAGTAGGCCAAAGGAACCGCCCCTTTGGCCTCTCACGGAACCGTACGTGAAACTCTCGCTTCATACGGCTCTTCCTGTTCAACATTTTACTTATCCCTTAAGCGCCACTCCAGTGGAGGAACCAGCTCGGATTCATTCTCCTTGCTTGGTTTATCCTTCGAGCGGCCTGCTTTGGGATGGTAAAAGGTTTTGCCTCAATCTGAAGGTTCCTCCCATTTCCTGGTTGACCTTCATCTTTTGACTGAACAGGCTGCCCCCTTCGCTCCGCTTTCATTACAGAAACTTCGTCACTACTACGGGGCAGTCCGCCCCTGTGCCCTGCATTGGTACTCTCGCGTTGTGTTATTCGCACGCCGCTTCTCCCTTCACATCAGGACGACAGGTTCTCATGTTCCGTATTAAAGCCTGCGCTGAATTCATGCCACCTCCATGCCGGCTGCCGCTTCGCCCAAAACCAGACATCGTCGAAACTTGTCCCGGAAATACGCTCGTTCCCCGGTTTTGACAGCATTTATCCATATCGACACCTCATCAGTGGTTCATTTGCATTCATCTCTTCAGACCGTACCTGACAGATTAATTCTGCCTTTTCCCTATCGCTCACGACAAATACTCTTAATAAATGCCGCATAGGGCGGTTTGGTTCCAGTATCTGGTTACCGAAACCGAGGGGCCAACCCTCATCTTTAATACAGCAAGGAAGACTATTGTCTTCCGTCATGACACACGAGCACAGCGGAATAGCGGTCGGGTGAACTGAAATGTTTGCTTGACAATCAGATACCAAGATTCAAGTGCGGTGGAACAATCAGGATGCTTTTTAGAAAAATCAATAAAGCGCTTTAATCTGTCCTCAACAATCAGATTTTGAAGTTCAGTGGACATAGACACCTCGTTGCCGGCTGAAGCATTTCCGCAGCAGGTACAAGATGTTGTGCCAATTTTATCTTGACAACCTATTGTAATATCGGCATATAATCTCTCTTAAAAAGCGAATTCCTATTTTTTTACCAAAAGAAAAACCTGAGGAAAATTTATGTCCCGAGTCAAACTCAACACCCATGCCCCCGAATTTACTGCTGCCGATTTTAACGGAAGATGGGTGTCACTTTCAGATTTTGCCGACCGAATGAATGTGCTTCTGGTTCTCAATCGTGGATTTTCCTGACCATTCAGTCGGAAACATTTGGCGCAGTTGCGTCATGACCATCAAGAATTTAAAAAGCTCAATACTGAAATAGTCATCATTGGATCGGAGAAAGCCGAACAGTTCAAAACCTACTGGCAGAAGGAGAATTTTCCCTTCATCGGTATTCCTGACCCAGAACACGGAATTCAAAAACTGTATGGACAAGAGGTCAAACCTCTCAGTCTGGGCCGACTGCCTGCACAGATGCTTATTGATAAGTCCGGCACGCTTCATTATGTCCATTACGGTAATTCGATGAGAGATATTCCTTCGAATAAAGAGATATTGAATCTGATAAAGTCATAGCCTGACCTGATACTATGCTCTCTCTCATAACAAAAGGTCATTCACACGGCTGCTTTGAGCAGGTTGTGATTCCTGCCGCCTCTCCAGAAAAGACTGGATCATTAAGAGAAACGAAGAAACCTTTGCAGAAAGGTCAAACATGTTAAAAAAAAGGCCGAGTTTAAGGAGTGACATTGAGAAGCTTCTCCGAAAAGAACGGCTGGGTGTGATCGCTACCCAAGGAGAGCCATCCCTCTGTGTAAATGTAAGTGAGACACCTACCCCTTGAGAAATTAGTGTATAAGGGCGGGTAGGAGAAATTACATCATGAAGCATCAAGGAAAAATCCAGGACATTTCTA
>CAZPDU010000248.1:0-3578 GCA_964585405.1 uncultured Thermodesulfobacteriaceae bacterium
AGGACCTATTAACTTGGCGAGCTCATAGTGAAGCCGCGTGGGGTTTCCATCATAGAACTGGTCAGCTACGGCAGGTTGGCGTATCACGATTTGATATCCTCCTCGAGGCTAACTGGTTATACAAATAGACCCAAAAAAAATCACTTAAAGGGCGCAAAGACGCAATTTGTGATTGTTTAATGTATAATAGTAACCGTTAACGGGATTACAACCCCCGTTTTACCGCAATACACCGAACTGTAAGTGTTTAAAGGCTGATGCAGATGCGAGGCGGAGGGTACGCAGACGTACTCCCTGTACTTCAAGTGCCCGACAACAAAGCAGATGCGGTGCCCTGTGAACGCTTACCATATAATTATTATGAGTTGTGACGAAATCAGTGTCAAGAAACACCATACAGACAGACGAACTAAAAAGGCTCATAACGCATTATCAGATCCGGGACTCTGTTATAAAGACCGGTCTGGATAAAGAAACAAGAGAAAAAATCCTGAGAAGGGCAAGTTTCATAGGTCAAGAAGTCTACTACTATAAAAAGACTGACAGACTTATGCCGCTTGCCAGAAAAACTATACTCCAAGCCGACAGCAATGGAATAGATCTACCATCCGGCTGTGTATGGTGGGCAGGCTCTCTTAGCCATGCCCGGGGGAGAATAGGACGAAGCTGGTGGGCTCCAGAGGGAGGATTATATTTATGCCTTGCCCTTTATCCATCACTTTTCCCTGAAAACTGGTCTTTTTATAACCTTGGAGTAGGAGTAGCTATTTCCCAGGTCCTGAGGGAAAAAGGAGTCTCGGCAAAGATCCGCTGGATTAATGATATATTAATAGAGGATCGCAAGATAGCCGGCATCCTCACAGAGGCTGTCAGAACAACGAATTCCGGACAGACATATCTACTCTTTGGCATAGGGATAAATGCAAATATAAAAACCTTTCCTGAAAATCTCGCATCTGCCACATCTCTTGCCATAACTACAGATAAATACTGGGCTACCATAGAACTTGCGGCCCAAATCCTTGCACGGATCGGCTGGATTTTCGGTCTTATTCACCAGTGGGAATCCGACTGCCTGAACGCTGAACCCGGCTGCCTGCCCCAAAATCCTATAATAAGAGAGTGGAATCTCCTGAGCGACACCCCAGGGCGCAGGGTGATCTATGGCCTGAACGCTGAACTCAATCCGGAGTTTGAAGCCTTGGCTCAAGAACTGGCGCCTGATGGAAGCCTCATACTCACCCTGGATAATGGTGAAGAGATCAAGGTTGATTCCGGGGAAATTCGTTACACTGAGGCCTGATCCTGTAAGTATGCCTCTATAAAAGGATCCAGATTTCCGTTCAGCACTTCACTCACATTTCCAACCTCTACACCTGTACGATGGTCCTTGATCATTTGATAGGGCTGGAGTACATAGGACCTGATCTGGCTTCCCCAGGCTATCTCCTTCTTATTCTCATGGGCCTCCTGCCTTTTTGCGTCCTTCTTTGCCTTCTCCTGTTCGAAAAGCCGGGCCTGTAGTATCTTCATGGCAATAGCCCTATTTTTGTGCTGTGACCTCTGATTCTGACACTGGACAACTATTCCACTTGGCAAGTGAGTGATGCGAACAGCGGAACTTGTCTTGTTAACATGCTGTCCACCAGCTCCACTGGCACGGTACGTATCTATACGCAGGTCCTTTTCGTTTATTTCAACTTCTATGGTCTCATCTAGCTCTGGAGCCACAAACACAGAGGCAAAAGATGTATGCCGCCTACCGGAAGCATCAAAAGGCGAAATACGGACCAGACGATGGACACCCGCCTCAGACTTCAGATAGCCATACGCATAGGGTGCCTCAGCCAGAAATGTCGCGCTCTTTGTACCGGCCTCATCTCCGGGCATAAGATCGAGCATTTTGACCCCAACTCCCCGCATATCACACCAGCGGAGATACATTCTAAGCAACATCTCAGCCCAGTCCTGGGCCTCAGTCCCCCCAGCTCCGGCATGAATTGTTACAATGGCATTATTGCGATCATGCGAACCTGAAAGAAGCCTTGAAAGTTCAACCCCGTGTATTTTTTCATCAAGTTTCTTCAGCCCATCACTTACATCTTTAAGGACCGATAAATCGTCCTCTTCCTCCGCCATTTCAAACAGTAATTGAAGCTCTTCATGCTGATGCTTAAGGTACTCTAAATTTTCCTTTTGTTCTATCAGTAAAGATCGCTCCTTCAGAAATCCCTTGGATTCGGGGTCTTCCCAAAAGCCCTGATGCAGCATCTTCTTGTCTATTTCAGCGAGACGATTGTCCAGGCTATCCCAATCAAAGATAACCCCTCAGGAGTTCTAAACGTACGCCAAGATCCTGCAAGTGCTCCTTAATTCCCTGTATATTTATGGTTGTTTTATAAGTATTTATACTCATCTTATACCTCCTTTTGGATCTTTCTCCAGAATGGAACTATTGTCCAAAATAAACAAAATAATAATAACCATATTTCTCCATATTTTACATAAAAAGTATGTCCTTTGCGAAGATGAATTCGCCCCTCTATGTAACAAGGCTCAAACAGCGAAGTTTTTGCGGTTCTCACGCCACAAGGGCTGATAAGTGAACTGACGCCCGTATTGGCGGCTCGAACTATCCATCTGCGGGTCTCAACAGCCCGGAATTTCGCCATGATTTCATGCTGATAAGGTGCTCCTGTACGACCAAACCAGGCATCATTTGTAAGAATTGCTAGGAAGTTCGCACCTTCTAGAACAGTTTCTCTGCTGAGACACGGGAATATACTCTCAAAACATATCAATACGCCGACACGAAGATCGTGCCAATAAAGGGGACTTGGTATTATTCCGGGGCTGAACTGACCAACTGCTGGTATAAGTCCATGGGCCCATGCAGTCACCCATCCCCAGGGCAGATATTCTCCAAATGGGACCAAGTGCCTTTTGTCATATCTTCCCGCCAGATCACCATTAGGGTCAAGGAGATAGACGCTGTTCAAGTATTCGGCGTTGCCCGCACTATCGACACGATACGCGGGACTCCCGAACAGCAGGGCAACATCAAGATCACTTGCCATGGACCGGACCTGTTCAACTAATGGACTTGGAACCTGAAAATAAAAAGGTGTGGCTGTCTCCGGCCAGACAACCAGACGGTCAGGTGTCTTTACTTCATGATCCCGGTCTGCCTCTGAGCTGTCGAGTCCTTCAGTGGCCTTTAAACTGAGCTTACCATAAATGTTAAGTGTCTCAAACTGAAAGGCCGGATCCCACTTCCTGTCTTGGGGTACTGCACCCTGTATGGCAGCGACCCTGAGTTCAGGAAGTCGATTGTCATTATGAGCAATCTCTTCCATCCGCAATTTGCCGAAAAACCACAGACCCGCAAGGCAAACCAGAAACAGGCCCAGTTGGGCCAGCCTTACCCGCTTACCCTGTAAAAAGACCGAATCCTTTGCACCTCTACTCAGAAGATCCTTAAAAAACTTCCAGATCAACACATTCAGCAAGACAATCAAAAAAGTAAGGCCGCAAGATCCCCAAATCTCTGCTGTCTGGATCAGGGATGGAGCAGGTTC
>CAZPDU010000249.1:0-12729 GCA_964585405.1 uncultured Thermodesulfobacteriaceae bacterium
ATGGAAGGCCTGTGCCACTTTTCCTGTCTCAGATGTGGTGATCCGTGTGCCAGTTGAGTCTGAGATGGACCGGAAGGTTGTCAGACCACTGACAGCCAGAAAGGCCGCGTCATGGATTAAGGCCCAGGACGAGGTTATAGATTGGAAACTGCATCCTGTAGTCCGCAAACACGTTATCAGCTTGCCTCCGCCAAGCCTTAAGGACAGCGTGAGTGATCTTGACAGGCTAAAACGTGAAGTTGTCCAAGGTAGGCTGCAGTCAATTTCACTGGAAGTAGATAATCAGGTACTCTTTGATCTGCCGGAAAAAGTCCGAAGTAATGACTGGAAAGTCACTGTGAGCTTAATGGAGGGCCCCAGGAAAGATGTACGTCGTCTCATTCGGGTTGAGCCGGGTGATACCACAGGCCAGCATCTAGCGGTAGCGGTGGATATAGGTACTACTACTGTATCGGCCCAGTTGGTGGATCTTGAAAGCGGAGAGGTGTTGGAAGAGGTTTCTAATTACAATCCGCAGATCAGCTATGGGGAAGATGTTATATCGCGTATAGAGTTCGCAAAAAAGAAGGAAGGCCTTAAGATCCTGCAGAAAAAGATAATCGAATGCCTTAATGAGCTTTTAAATGAACTTTTTACGAATACGGACCGAGAAAAGGACGCTTTAAGTTTCATAACTGTAGCTGCAAATACCGTAATGATTCATTTTCTTCTCGGTCTTGATACGCGTTTCTTAAGGACCCAGCCCTATACACCCGTTGCTACCCAGTTCCCTCCGGTTAGGGCCATAGAGTCTGGTATAAATACTCAGGCGCATGTACGCATGTTTTTAGGTCCCTGTGTAGCCAGTTATGTTGGTGCGGATATAGTATCAGGAGTAGTAGGCGTAGGGCTTAACCGTCATCCAGAACTTACGCTCTTTATAGATTTAGGAACAAACGGCGAAATAGTCCTCGGAAATCAGGATTGGATGGCGTGTGCAGCTTGTTCAGCGGGTCCTGCCTTTGAAGGAGGCGGCATAACTCACGGTATGCGCGCCGCCGAAGGAGCAGTTGAGGTAGTGCATATAAACCCTCATACATTTGAACCTATGATACTGACTGTTGGGGGCAAAAAGGCCAGGGGAATATGTGGATCAGGTATAATCAGCCTGCTAGCCGGCCTTTTCATGGCAGGTGTGCTGGATCAGCAGGGAAAATTTTATAACGATCTGAAGACAGACAGGGTCCGCCCCGGCAGGGACGGCTGGGAATATATGCTAATAGAAGCGGAATCTACTTCTATAGATCGGGATATAGTATTCACAGAGGCGGATATTGAGAATCTTATCAGGGCAAAAGGTGCCATGTTTGCCGGCTATTATACATTGTTGGAATCAGTAGGCATGGGATTTGAAGATCTGGAGCGTATAATATTGGCTGGCAGTTTTGGAAGTTACCTGGATATTGACCAGGCCGTCACTATAGGACTCCTTCCTGATATTCCAAGGGACCGGTTCTTTTTTGCAGGTAACAGCTCTCTTATCGGAGCAAAGGCTTCAGCTGTTTCGTGGCCTGTTACCAAAGATCTGTACAAAGTAGCCAAGATGATGACCCACTTTGATCTCAGCGATAGTCCCCGGTTCATGGAACATTATGTCTCGTGCCTGTTTCTGCCTCATACGGATCAGAGATTATTCCCTTCAGTCAGACTCGACTGACTTCATGGCCTTTCTGAAGGCCTGAGCATAGTCTTCCGGGTAATGACCCGTGATCCATCTTTCCTGCCTTTCACTGAAGGCACCTGGGGACCCAGGGAGCCTGGGCAGGAAGCAGTAAAAGAGACGCTGATCTTTATCCGGATTGTTAAAGCGTTTTGAGATTTCGTAGGCCGTGACCATTTGGGCCCCCAGTCTGTCCAAAGTCCTGATTACAAGTCTTATGCAATAGTCCAGGGAGTTGCGTACTTCAGTGCCTGCCTCAAGGACATTACCCACGGGGCAGGTGGTCATAATCTGGACTTCACCTTGGGAGCGCTGGGCTTTCGGGACATGGACCATGACGTTTTTGTCTTCATAGACAATCAGACTCGATGCCAGGTCTTCTTTTCCGTCCAAACGTTTATTGGAATGGATTGCACTTAAATAGGTCCTGAAAAAAGGCTGTCCACAAGACCTTTTATAAAGGGCCGCAAAAAGGGTCACCTGATCTCCCACTGCATAGGTGGGGATTGATTTTGAATTGGTCACCTCCATATCAGCGGATTTAACATTAGGAGGTATCAGTGCAAATTGCTGATGAATCTGCTGGTGGGATGCATGTAGTCTATATCCTGAGGGAGAGAAATCAAAGCCGTAGTTCCATCCCCAAAGGGTGGCTGTGTAAGGCAGAGATTCTCCTTTCTCGGATCTGTTTGTAACTTCTTTTACAACCGAACGTCTCAAGGATTCAAGCTCGGAGACTGATAAATTATTAAAATTTTCTAAAAAATTTCCTTTGCCGATATTTAGGTTTAGCGCCATCTGAGTATATACCCGCTGATAATAGAGATGACGCAGACCCGTTACATCTTGGGGGAGCAATTCTTTTGCCCTGTATCTCACACAGTCATGGGCCATATTAGATGCATAATGACCCCATGGTATGTAGCTGCCGGTTCTTAGATACTCCCATATATGAGTACTGGGTTCAAATGCATACTCGCCAACAATCGGGCTGTTTCCCTGAATTCCAGGTATTAATAACATGGCCAGTTTATAGTTATTAGGACAGGCCATGTTGTTACCCACTACCTCAAAGAGTTCTTGGTCAAGCAGAACCGGTTTAGGTCGGCCCTGTTCATCGTTTTCATATTTAAGGCCGACCGGCTCTTGGTTACTGTCAAATTCAAATCGGCATGCCAGGTGTGCGATGCCCTTAAGGAGCTCTGGATCTTTGGATGTCTGCGCCAAAGACAAAAGAACTGTTCTCGGGAGATCTTCTAGTAAATAGATCTTTTCATCAGGACCTTTTAAGCAACCATTCAACAGGTCTTTCAGCAGTGGCGTAGATTTAACCGGTTCGTCATCGCCTGTTGTGAATCTGAATTGTTTAGGACTTTTTGAAGACTGTTCGGCCTGTTCGTATAGTATGTATGTCGCACCCCAGAACGGAAAGACATTTGGTATCTCCCAGACCCTTCCGACATTGCTAATAATAATGTCGCCATGGGGGAAGTTGGCGTTATTATCGATTGTGTTGCCTTCTGAATCGTGGCCCAGCACCGAGAAGGTATCTGTCTGCCTGAGGTTTATAACCCTATAAGTTGGTTGGTGAAGGGCGCAAATGAACACCCCTGATGGATCTATACAGGTGCGAAGAATATCTTGCTTCACATCAATTAACTCCTGTTAAATGCTTTGTAAGTTGTCTTGATTTAGAATACCCATATACTTTTAACATTACAGAGTCAAGTAACAAGGGTGTTGCAAATAGTATAGAATTGCGCGAATTAATGGTTCACCGTTTCGACAGATACATGTTTATTTTTCAGTTTACCAGCTCTGAAATTATCCCTTTCAGGTGAAGTTTTTCAGCACGTTAGGAATTCTGATCTGATAATCTCGTTTAGGGAAGGTTATGTAATGAGCAAAGGATGTCCAGGAGGCCTAATTAATTGTTCGCTACTGTGACAGGACTGAGTTGTCGGCTGATTGTGCAAGTAGTGATTTAATTCACGTAAATATTCTTATCACTGTTGAATACCGCCGGATCATGAGCAAATATGGTAAAAAGGGTAAGAGATATGTAATTATTGAGGCCGGTCATATAAGGCAAAATATTTCGCTTCAATCAGAAGCAATGGGTTTGGGGGCTGGCATAGTCGAGGCCTTTGACAATGAAAAATTAAGACAGGTCGTCAATTTTTTCTCGAATCATGAACCACTTCTGATATTGCCTGTGGGATATAAGACTGTGGAAGTGTAGGATATTATCCGCAAATTTATTTTTTGTTTTTATAATGTTCCCCTGGGTATATGGACGATATATCCCTCATCTTTTTCCAGTACCCTGACCTGAAATCTCGAAAGATCCTTATCCGCCGGGCCCGACAGGTATTTACCATCCCATGCAAAACGGCTCTGGTGACAGGGGCAGAGAAATTCCTTATCCGCCTCTCTATAATTGATAATGCAGCCTAAATGTGTGCAACTTCGGGATACTGCCAAAGGTCCTTGATCGGTCTCGAACAGGGCAAACTTGGGCTCAAGCAGAAATTCACCAGGCTTTAATTTGCCTCTCAAACGGACTTCTATGGGTGGACGGAATCGTTTTTTGGTCACAAAGGCATAAACAGGATAGATCAGCCCCAGGCCAAGGGCCCAAATACCTGCCTTTTTAAGAAAGTCGCGGCGGATCATTTGTGATTACACATGGGGGAATCCTTAAATACTGTTTTATAAAAAGAACGCGGCATTTGATATGTTTTCAGCTAGATTATTTGCGGAATATTAAAAATATCAAGGTTAAAACTATACTCAGAAGTATAGAAGTGGCCAGAGGAAAATAGAGAGTGAAATTTTCTCGCCTGATTATGAAATCTCCCGGCAGCTTGCCCAGAAGGGGAATCTTTAGACCTAACATCAGAAACAGTCCTAATGCCGCAACCAGTATACCCAATATAAACAGTATTTTACCGAATTCAGGCAAGAGATTCATTATGTTTTACACATCTATTCAAAAAAAGTTTAATTCATGGGTTCAGATTAAAAATTCGACATCCAATATCAAAGAAATTTGAAGTGGACGTCTGTTTCGTGAATAAATTTTTTTATGATTTCGGCGGAATATACAAGTGGCTGGTTCTCCATACCGTTACCCTGTTTTCTCATCTGTCCCAGTTCGTTTTCTCTCTTATCGACTTTGCGAGAATTCTGTTTTGTAATCGTTTTGCCCTTTTGCTGTAGCGCTCTTCTTCGCTATAGATACAGCCACAATATGGTTGTCTGTAGATCCCGAGTTTTTTTGAGAGCTCTATACCTTCTACCCAGCCATCACGAAAGTCCCGGTAATAGAATTCTATTCCATATTTAGCGGCAAGCTCTTTACCCATGTTATAGATAAGGTCATGTCTCTGATAACGGCTGTAAAGGAGAGTTGTGCTGAAGGCTGGCAGTCCAAGTTCCACAGTTTTCCGGGCGGCAGATTCCAGACGAATGCGGTAACACACCGGACAGCGTTCATCAGGCTCCTGCCTTGTACCTATTTTAATCAGCCAGTCTCTGAGCCCATATCCGGACTCATCCCAAAGCACAGGGAATTTGAATTTTTCTGAAGCTGTTTCCAAAGCCTCGATTCTACGTTCGTATTCCCTGAAAGGGTGGATGTTAGGGTTGTAGAAATAGACAAGTGCATTATTACCCTCTTTTCGAAGTTCGTTGATAGGATAGAGAGTGCAGGGCCCGCAGCATGTATGAAGTAGAATTTCCATTCAAAATACTAGGACTTTATCCGCCTCCATAGACAATTCATAGAGATCATCCATCCATCCGATAGGACAAGTGCTCGATCCCTCCAGACCGTGGGATTTCGCGCAGACGCCTCAGACATAAAAATCTCCTTCAAACATGTTTATTTGCCCCATTACGTCGAAATTTTTGTCTCCGCTTTTTTCAAAAAGGACACCTTTCCCCAGCATGAATACACTGATTTCATCCCCCTTTTTTATGCCTAGATTTGCCAGTCTCATCGCATTGTAAATGCTTTCGCCGTCTTCAGTACTTATAATAATAAGGACCTTTCTCATTTGACCTCCCTAGGTTTTTTTTGCTGGCTGTGATCAAAATACCAAAATTTTATTAGGAGATACTAAAAGTTATTAGTACAAACTGTAAATTTTGACAACAAGATAGGCCAATATATTAAATAAAAGAAATCAAGCTAGATACGTCCTTCAACTAATTGGATGGCATTATTTTTCATATTTTGAATTTTCCTTACCAGTCAGTTTAAGATTTCTGTTTGGCAGGGGACCCCGATTACCGGTGTGGAGTTTTTTTATAAACGACGGAAAACATGTATAAAACGCGACTGACATAAATGTTGTCGAAACAAAAAAATATTCAAAAATCCATGCGCATATTTTCGTCTTTGAAGACATCTTTACTTATTTCCATGGGATGTTGTTTGGTTGCTGCGGACTTTGTCTGTATACACAGATTTGGTGTATTTTTTTTTGACCTTTCCTTTAAATTATGATAGTCTCCACCTATTTGGTTAGACTTGTATATTGATAAATGGAATACCAAAACAGTTAATGTCCGGGTTTTTTTATAGACAATTTTTTGTGAAATAACTGTCATTTAATATATTAAATATCCAGATAATTTATTCAATCCGTTATTAGTAGAAAGGAGGTATTTATGGGAGTTTTGAGGGTTGTAACTGTGTTGTTTTTGGCATGCCTTATTTGGTCCTCTTACGGATTTTGTGGCACAGAGCCTGCGGAGGTTCCAAAGGCGAAGACTATCGCAGAGCTCGCCGCCCGCTATGACGCGAGTTCTTGTGGGGAATGTCACATAGAGCAATATGAACAGTGGGAGAATTCTCTGCATGCCGTTTCCATCCTGGGTACTCCACGGACGGCTCCAACCGTTCTGACCAGCGTGGATATGGGGCTGAAGTTGTTTCCTTTTTCAGGCGTGAAAACGGATGAAGATGTTGAAGTCCGTCATCTCATGATGTGCGCCAAGTGTCATCTGCCTCAGCTGGATGAGGCAACGGATGATGTAGCCAAGGAGATCGTAAAGACCATAAGAGACTGGATGAGCGCAAGCAGAAAGGCTTATGACGATGAAGCATATGAAGATGTAGCGGATGAACTTCAGGAAAAAATAGCTAGCCTGAATATCAGCTGTTTGGTCTGTCATAACAAGAAGGCCATTATCCATAAATGGATGGATGGCTATCCCCAGCCGGATACAATTTATGCATTTCAAGAAGGGGAACACGATCACCCTGACTTTAACAAACTTGGTAAGGCTCCGGCCCTAAATGAGTCCATATTCTGCGGCCAGTGCCATGGTTTGGGACCCAATTTTGAACTGGATGAGCCTTCCCAGTGCGCCACTGCGTATGGTAGTTATCTCTTTGCTTATATACCTGAGGGAGGGCAGCACACCTGCCAGGAATGTCATATGCACAAATCCGGTCTGGGCCACGATATGCAGGCTTACCGGAATGAAACAATGATCAAGATGGCCTTTGATGTCGAAGTCGAAGCCATGTCACTTTTCTGGCGCAAAGACAGCGTAGATGGCGTGATTCCTCTCGGAGTAATTAATGTAGAGATATATAATAAGTCAGGGCATGCCATTCCAGACGGGTGACCGACTCCCAACAGGCTGGTCCTGGATGTGACCGCAAAGACAGTGGATGGGGAAGAGGAAAAACAGATCTATAATGATCAGGTCATCTACATGCCTTACCCCGGACGTTTTGGCAGGGGATCAGAAATGGGAAGAGGACCTTATGAGAAGTGCGGTTTGTTGAGAGATACCTGCATACCGCCTCTAAAGAAGGTCAAGGAAGTCTTTGAGATACCTTTCCCATATGCTGATGTGGAGAAAGACGGGAAGAAGACAAGGGAACTTAATGCAGATGAGCTTTTAGTGGAGGTCAAGCTCTGGTACGTACCCTTTGGTGAATTCAAAAATTGTTGGGATAACGTACTGTTCTTTGAAGAAGAAAAGAAGATAGAACTCAAAGACGAGTGGGTCTGGAGAGACTAGACCAAGAAACCTGTTACTGCAGACCGGCTTTTTTGCCGGTCTGCAGATCTATTTAGCTTTCAACAACTGATACGCTCAGTGTATTTGGGAAGATGCAGGGTAAAGGTAGAGCCCTTATCCTGTTCAGAATCCACCTTAATATCACCATTCCATTCATTAACCATTCTATGTACTATTGCCAGGCCTAAACCTGTTCCGTCCGGACGGGTAGAGAAGAAAGGATTGAAGACTTTTGGAAGGTCCTCGGGCTTTATACCGGTTCCGTTGTCTGATATTTTAAGAATCAGGTGATTTTCTTCTCCATTCTTTCCATAGATTGATATTTTCCCGTCTTTATACGGCAGTGCCTGATACGCGTTCAGCAACAGGTTCAGAACGACCTGTCTGAACTGAGAGGGATCTACCTCGAATTTTAAATTCGCCGGTATATTCCTTTCAATATCTGCGTGGGGCAGTTTTTTTCTCTGTTTTATCAGGGAAATAACCGATTCAATTTCTTCCAGCAGAGATACGTTTTGTATCTTTCTCCCCTCTGGTTTCGCATAGAGAAGAAAAGACTTGGTAATATCATTCAAGTGGTCGCTTTCTCTACTAATAATTTTTAGCAGCCTTCTTTCTTCAGGATGCAGCATTGCCGATTCTTCCAGAAACTGAGCTGCCCCTGAAAGAGATGCTAGGGGATTTCTTATTTCATGAGCGAGTCCTGCGGCCATTTCACCGAGGGCGGCAAGACGATCCATACGCTGAAATTGCTCTTCCCTTGCTTTTATCTCCGTAATATCTTGAAAAATTATTCCATATCCAAGGCGTTGTTCTTTATAGCCTTTTAACAAAAAAATAGATGTCCCGAGGAATCCGGGTGAGCCCTGGGGAGTTGTATGGCTTACTTCCTGCCTTTTACTCTCTCTGCCGTTCCTGAAATTCTGTAGTAGCTCTGCCCCGGTTTGCCAGAATTCTTGCAGGGGTTGCCCATATCCATTAATGATTTTCTGCCCGAGTATATTAACAGCTGCATGATTAAAGAATGTTATATTTTCTTTTTCATCTACTGTGATCAGACCTGACTGGATACTTTCCGCAAGGTGGTGATGGATTTCCTCCATACGGCATAGATCTACTTTGGTATCTGACAGCTTTTTTTCCGTATAATGAAGGCGTCTTGCAAGCACAATTCCTAAAGACGCGATGATGTTGAAGGCGGCTATGGTGATAAAGAAATTATATAAAGTTTCATTAAATCCGTTCTTGGGAATATCATAGAGCCAGAAAAGACCGGCATAGCTGATGATGCACAGGAAGGTTGATATGGCACCCTCCCTTTGACTTCCGAGAATACATGCCGTGAGAATAGCAACCGGATACAGGAATACCAGAGGACTTTCAAACCCGCCTGTCCAGAATACAGCGAGATTAACCAGTATGACGTCAAAGAGTGTCTGGGTATACAGGAGCCATTTATTCAGGCCTTTTTTTTCGTACCATATAGTATAAACAGCAGTAAGAAAAAATGCCCCTCCCAGGACCAGGGACAATTGAGTCATTTTGAGGAAAGAATCGGCAAAATATTTGGACTGAAGATAGGTGATGCAGAGCAGCAGAAGCAGTATAGCTAGACGGCCTGCAATTAGATGGTAAAACAGGCGACTATTTGAGATCTTAAAGGGCATACTTGGATAGACGATATCTGAAGGATCTGAAGTTGAGTCCTAAAATATGGGCGGCTTCTGTCTTCACCCCATTTGTAATTTCGAGTGCCTTTATCAGAAGAGTTTTTTCTATATAATTAAGGAACTGTTCAAGGTCTAAACCTTCAGGTCCCAGATACGGCTCATAAGAAAAAGGGCTGGATTCAACGGATTTTTGCTGCTTAAATTCAGCCAGAGACAGGCTTTCTGGAAGCAGAAGATTCGATGTGGCAAGGGCTACGCTCCTTTCTATTATATTTTCCAGTTCTCTCACATTTCCAGGAAAGGAGTATTTCTGTAATGCATCCATCGCAAAGCTGGATATCCCCTGTACGGCCTTATTTTGTTCTTTGGAATATTTGTCCAGAAAGTACTGGACCAGGAGGGGGATGTCTTCAGTACGTTCTCTTAATGGCGGCATACGAATGGGGATTACATTAAGTCTGTAATACAGGTCTTCTCTGAATCGCTCGTTTATTACCTCCTTTTCCAGATCACGATTAGTGGCTGCTAATATCCGCACATCCACCTTTCTTTCGTTGGTATCGCCAAGAGATGTAAAAGACTTCTGCTGCACTACCCTGAGCAGTTTGACCTGTAAGGTCATAGGCAGTTCTCCGACTTCATCCAGAAAAATAGTACCTTGATTGGCTATGGCAAACAGGCCCTGCTTTTCACGATTAGCACCGGTAAATGCCCCTTTTTTGTGACCAAACAGCTCGCTCTCAAGGAGGTTCTCCGGAATACCTCCACAGTTAATAACTACAAAAGGCCGGTCTTTGCGGGCTCCTAGATTATGAATGGCTCGTGCGGCAAGCTCCTTACCTGTGCCGCTTTCACCGGTTATTAGTACACTGGAAGGGCTCGAAGCTATCCTGGGTATTAATTGAAATATTTTCAGCATGACCGGGCTTTTGGTCAACATATTGTCAAGCCTGTAAATTCTGTCAGCAATATCTCTGATCAGAGAAGGGGACTTTGGCCTTGTTTCAAGGGCTTTCCCTACAACCTCTCTAATTTCTTCTAGCCGAAAGGGCTTGGTAAGATAATCCCAGGCCCCTTCTTTCATCGCTGCCATTGCGTTATCCAGAGAGGCAAAGGCCGTAATCAATATTACAGGGACATCCGCATGTCTGGTCTTAATTTCCTTCAATAGAGTCATTCCGTCGATGCCAGGCATCTTAACGTCACTTATAACCAGAGATATATCTTCTCTATCCATAAGAAGAAGGGCCTTTTCTCCGTTGGATGCGGAGAATGTCTCGCAACCTTCCTTGGCAAGCAGTATCTCCAGAAATTCCCTGAGGCTTTGGTCGTCATCAACTATCAGAATTTTGGGTCTGGTATCGGCCTGGCTATCCGTCGCTCCTTTGAAAAAATTTTCAGGATGCACAGAACTCATATAGCTACCTCCGACATAAAAATTCACACACCTTGGCCTCAGCCTGTTTGCTGTATGGGGATGTACAATATCTTTCGCAGTACTTATCGACAGAATGGAGAGAGACGTTGAATGTATAAAGGCTTGAATAGGGCGTATTCGGACACGCCGTGTCAAAAGCGAGTCCCAAAAATGGCTAAAACTAAAGCGCTTAAAATTTAGTCATGCTATATGATCTCTTACGGCCCTCATAGAAAAGCGATTAATAAATTTCAGGCACTTTAGTTTATTTTAGATAGGCTCATTATACCTGTGGGATCAAAGACCGGACGGCCGTTAATAAGAGTAAGGACGGCCCTTCCCTGGAGATCTTTTCCTAAAAAGGGACTGTTATAACTTAAGGAATGAAGAGATTCACGGGTTAAGGTAAAAATGACCTCCGGATCTATGATGCATATATCCGCTGAATTTCCTCGCTTCAAGCCTCCTTCCGACAGACCCAGTATTCTGGATGGAGAAATGGACATACACCTGATCATTTGAGATGCTGAAATAAAACCATCTCTTACAAGTTTGAGTGAGAGAGGTATGGCGGTCTCAAGGCCTATGATTCCGTTCGCAGCCATTTGAAACTCGCATTCCTTTTCGATTACGCTGTGGGGGGCATGATCCGTGGCAATAACATCTATAGTGCCGTCCTTTAGGCCCTGGATAATTGCAATACGGTCCTCCTCTGTGCGGAGCGGCGGACTCATTTTGGCAGAGGTATTGTACCCGAATACCGCTTCTTCTGTGAGACTGAAGTAATGAGGCGCAGTCTCTGCGGTAACCCGTACACCTCTGTTTTTAGCCTGTCGGACTATTTCAACCGAACCTTTTGAGCTTAAATGGGCTATGTGAAGACGGCCCCCGGTCAATTCAGCCAGGGCTATATCTCGGAATACGGCAATTTCTTCGGCCGCTAAGGGAATTCCCTTAAGACCCAGCATAGTGGCTATCTGACCCTCATTCATTACACCGCCCTTGGAGAGCTCAAGCTCTTCAGAGTGAGATATGATAAGTGCATCAAAGTTCAATGCGTATTCAAGTGCCTGACGCATCACCGCTGCATTTTTCACAGGCAGGCCATCATCTGAAAAGGCTATTGCACCGGCATTGAGAAGGTCTCCAAATTCTGTCAACTGCTCTCCTCTCTGCCCCATGGTAATGGCTGCAATCGGATAGACCCTTGCCCGGTCGGAGCTCCGCGCCCTTTCCAGTATGAATCTCGTGATGCTCGAAGAATCATTGACAGGCTGGGTGTTGGGCATGCATGCCACCGCCTTAAAACCACCCGCGACAGCTGCAGTCGTGCCGGATTCAATAGTCTCTTTATATTCCTCTCCAGGCTCCCGCAGATGAACATGCATGTCCAACAGACCCGGTACGAGCCATTTTCCCTTAAGGTCAAAGGTCATGGCATGTTGCGGAACTTCTATAGATTCACCTACAGCTGCTATTGTTCCGTCTTTTATCATAAGATCACCGATAAAATCCACATTTTGGGATGGATCTATTATACGTGAATTTGTAAACAGGTAGGCGTTTATAGATTCAGGGTTCATTGTTCAGGGTTACCTTTCTACAGGCGTTCATGGGGTTCAGGGTTCACACGTTTTCGATGATCGATGTTCAGTTTTTTACGTTTGATCTTTATTACGTTGACCTTTCGAATTAACTCTTGACCTTCAAATCCTGAACCTATGAACCCTTTGTAAGAAGCAGAGATAGCAGGGCCATCCTTATAGCCACTCCATTTGTCACTTGATCCAGAATTACAGAATATGGCCCATCCGCCACCTCTGGTGCCATCTCTACCCCACGATTGATAGGTCCGGGGTGCATGATCAATGCACCTGATTTGGCCAACCTTAACTTGT
>CAZPDU010000250.1:0-23649 GCA_964585405.1 uncultured Thermodesulfobacteriaceae bacterium
GCTAGTTCCTCGAATTCGTCTATGAACAGGACTACTTCGTCGAGGTTGCTCGCTTTTTCTATCAAGGTTTTCAGGTTCGCACCGAGGCGATCTTCTCCATCGGACATTAAGATGCTGGGGCTTATCTCAACATACCACCACTGGAGTATACCTGCTATTGCCCGAACAAAGTGGGTCTTGCCTGTGCCGGGTGGCCCGAAAAATATAATGGTGCGGGGCGGAATAACCGCGTGTTTTCGTGCGAGCTCTGTCTCTGTCAGAGGAAGTATGATTCTTTTGTTAACGATCTGTTTTGGCGGCTGTGTCTCGGATATGGTGTCCCAGATTGATCGGTCGATCCTCTGTGCCCCCAGCGCCTTGAGAAGCTGAATCCTCTGTGCATCATGAAGTTCCTGATGCATAGGCTCGATATTTTCCATAAAATCAAGGCATGCCACCTTGGTTCCCACATCACGGCCCAGTTTTTCAGAAAGCACCCACTTATGTTGCATTATTTTGGGCCACAGTTCGGCGGCTACCTTAGGTTCAACCTTTTGTCCACTGAATTCGCAAATCAAGGACACGTAATCTTGTGGACTGAGATCATCAGATGCGATTTTCATATATCTCTGCTCGAAAAAAATAAAGCGGAGACACTCCTTCAAAAGTCTCCGCAGTACTGTCCTTACCAATATGATTTTGTTTCTAGATTACTCAAAAAATAAGTTTAATCAGATCAGGTGTCAAGGCAAAAAAATAAGGTTTCTCCTCCCCGCGGTCGATTCGTTAATCATAAGTTCTGTGTTATCAATAGCAATTGGATATGACTTCTATACTTGGAAGGGCCTGTAGAGCTAGCTATGCAGCACTTCCTCTGCGTGTTCGAAATGTCTTGATCGCTTATCTTGAGAAGACATTGATTCACGGCCATTTGAAGCAAGTATCCCCTGAAGAAAATAGTCACTTATTTGCTTTGCAGCTATGGCGACACTGTACTTTTTTTTGTGAGAAAGCACCCAGAACCTAGACATTTCATCCAATGCACCGAAAAAGGCCCTTTTGAATATGCCAGGCAGCACTTCTGATAAGAATAGCCCCTGAGCCTGACCCTGAATCACTATATGTGAGATGATGTTGACGTATTCGGCAAATCTTTTGTTGCGATATTCCTTCATGAACTTGCTGCTTTGACGCAACTCTACCTGTATTAATTCTGCCAGGTCTCTATTTTCTTGCACCAAGCTCAAATGGAGATAGGCAAAGCGCTCCAGTTTTTCCCTCGGGTCATCAAGTGAAGCGATCTCTTGCTTAACCCTGGCAATGATCTTGCCCATTTCCTCTTCAAATATGGTAATAAGGATATCGTACTTATTGTTAAAATAAAGATAAATAGTACCATCAGCCACATTGGCTTCTTTAGCTATTTCTGCTATGCGGGAATCGAAAAAACCATTACGGGCAAATACTCGAATAGCAGCCCTTAATATTTTATTGTGTTTATCAGCAGTTTTCATGGACAGAGCATTTTAATGAATGTGCATTCATTCAGTTATTCCATTTATTATCTTTTTGTCAAGAGGAAATGCGCACATATTTTTTAATGACTGTATTCCCTGCAGGTTATACATATAGTCTTTGGAATCGCTTCTTGACAGTATTTGCCACCATTAGTATTTATAACGCCTTGACATATAACAATGATTGATTTCTATCTGGAGGGATGGCCGAGTGGTTGAAGGCGGCGGTCTTGAAAACCGCTGTGCCGAAAGGTACCGTGGGTTCGAATCCTACTCCCTCCGCCAAAAAACATCGATACGGAGAGGTGACCGAGAGGCTGAAGGTGCTCGCCTGCTAAGTGAGTGTATGCTGAAAGGTGTACCGTGGGTTCGAATCCCACCCTCTCCGCCAAAAAATTATTTTCTCGAATTTTACGGTGAAAGCCAGTATTTTTTAGGAGGTACATCTAAATCATGATGCGTAATTTTCTTTTTACATCGGAGTCAGTAACAGAGGGTCATCCAGACAAGGTAGCGGATCAGATCTCAGATGCTATTTTGGATGCCATTTTAGATAAAGATCCTTATGCCCGTGTTGCTTGCGAAACTCTGGTAACCACTGGAATGGCCCTGATTGCGGGTGAGATAACCACAGATTGCTACGTGGATATGCCAAAGGTCGTTCGTAATACTATAAAAGAGATTGGGTATTCCAATTCTTCCATGGGTTTTGATTGGCAGACCTGTGCAGTTATTTCAAGCATTGATAAGCAGTCGCCGGATATAGCCATGGGTGTGGATCGTTCAGATGACCTTGGAGCCGGGGATCAGGGTCTTATGTTTGGCTATGCCTGTGATGAGACTCCTGACTACATGCCCATGCCCATATGGTATGCCCATCGACTGGCATTCCGTTTGGCAGAAGTAAGGAAAAAGGGCATTTTACCTTTTTTAAGACCGGACGGTAAGTCACAGGTCACAATTCAGTATGAGGACAGAAGACCTGTCTCGGCCCATTCTATCGTAATAGCGGCCCAACATAACACTGAGGTGAGCGAAAAAGAGGTAAAAGATGCGGTTATTGAGGAAGTTATTAAAAAAGTCGTTGCGCCAGAACACCTGACCGGAGAAACAGAGTTTTTTATAAATAGCACAGGGCGTTTTGTGATAGGCGGTCCTCTGGCAGACTGTGGAATTACCGGGAGAAAGATTATAGTTGATACTTACGGGGGCCGCGGTCATCATGGCGGCGGGGCCTTTTCCGGCAAGGATCCTACCAAGGTTGACCGTTCACCTTCATACATGGCCCGTTACGTGGCCAAAAATCTTGTAGCCGCTGGGGTCGCAAGGGAATGCGAGGTACAGGTAGCTTACGCTATCGGTGTTACCCGACCCTTGGCCATAAATGTCCGCACCTTTGGCACCGAGGTCATTCCTAGAGAACAGATTATAAGACTTATCGAAAAGAATTTTAGTTTTAAACCTAAGGACGTCATTGATTATCTGGACATGAGACGGCCAATCTTTAAAAAGACGGCCGCATATGGTCATTTCGGCAGAACTGAACCGGAGTTTACCTGGGAGCGTCTAGACATGGCGGAAAATCTTAGGGAACAAGCGGGACTTTAGGGGGGACAAGGCGATGAACTACCATATCAAAGACGAAAAACTGTCAGAAGCGGGGCGTTTGCGCATCGAGTGGGCGGCAAAGAGCATGCCTGTATTAAACCTTATAAGGGAGCGTTTTCTGAAAGATAGACCTCTTAAAGGAGTCCGTATCGGAGCATGTCTGCATGTCACAACCGAGACCGCATCCCTTGTCCAGACCCTTAAGGCAGGGGGAGCTGAAGTGTATCTGTGTGCCTCAAATCCTCTCAGTACACAGGATGATGTTACTGCATCCCTTGTCAAAAACGATGGTATCCCGGTATTTGCTATCAAGGGCGAAGACCATGATACCTACTACGATCACTTAAGGGCGGTTCTTGAGTCAAAACCGCAGATCACCATGGATGATGGTGCGGATTTGGTATCCACTCTTCATACCGAGCGAAAGGATCTACTGGGTAATGTTATAGGCGGAACAGAAGAGACCACCACAGGAGTGATAAGGCTTCGTGCAATGGCCAAGGACGGAGTGCTCAACTATCCGATCGTTGCGGTCAATGACGCAAATACCAAGCACTTGTTTGATAACCGCTATGGAACCGGGCAGTCTACACTGGATGGCTTTCTCAGGGCTACTAACAGGCTTGTAGCAGGCAGTATTTTCGTAGTAGCTGGCTATGGCTGGTGCGGCAAAGGCGTGGCCATGAGGGCCAAAGGCATGGGTGCAAGAGTGATTGTGACTGAAATAGAACCATTACAGGCCCTTGAGGCAGTCATGGATGGCTTTGAAGTCATGCCGATGGCGAAGGCAGCTCCCCAGGGCGATTTTTTCTGCACTGTCACTGGAGATATTAACGTCATAAGGGAAGAGCATTTCCTCAAGATGAAAGAAGGCGCTATTGTAGCTAACTCAGGTCATTTTAACGTGGAAATCGATCTGGAGTCCCTTGAGAAAATAACTAAAGAAAGTCATACAATTCGTGACTATGTAAAAGAGCACAAATTGATAAATGAAAGACATATATACATATTAGGGGAGGGCAGGCTTATTAACCTGGCCGCTGCTGAGGGGCATCCGTCAAGTGTTATGGATATGAGCTTTGCCAATCAGGCCTTATGTGCGGAATATATGTTAAAAAAGGATTTGAAGATGGAAAAAAAGGTCTACGGCGTTCCGGAAGAGATAGACCGTGAAATTGCAAGATTGAAATTGTCCAGCATGGGAATTCGAATAGACAAACTTACCAAGGAGCAGAAGAAATATCTGTCTTCCTGGGAAATGGGTACATGATAATTACTCTATGAATTCAGTCCTTTTTGTATTTTATTTTGCATGGATTCTACGACCGCAATGGGATCCTTAGCTTCCCTGATAGGACGACCAACAACTACATAATCAGCACCATTTATTATGGCGTCTTGAGCTGTTACGATTCGTGTCTGATCATCTTCGGGAATCTCAATATTTTTGCCTGGTCTTATACCAGGAGTAACTATGAGAAAACTGTCACCCAGAGTTTTTCTCAGGCGGAACGCCTCAAGACCGGAAGAGACAATGCCGTCACATCCCAGCTTTAAAGCACGCCTAGCCCGGCTAAGAACCAAATTTTCGATTGTGCCGGAGAAGCCCATTTCCTTCATGTCCTCTTCTCCGTAACTGGTCAACACAGTAACAGATAGAATTTTGACCTCTTTTTTTTCTTCAACTGCCGCTCGAAGAATAGGATCATTTCCATGCACAGTGGCAAATGTAATATTTCTATTTCTTAATTGTCTGACAGCCAATTTGACCGTCTCTGGAACATCAAAAAACTTGAGGTCAACCATAACCTTGTGGCCGCGATCTGTAATCATTTCGATAACAGGAAACCACTCAGCCATGAATAATTGCAGACCGACTTTATAGAAATTTATGTGATTTCCCAAGAGATCAATCCATTTTTTTGCCTCTTCTTTGGATTTTACATCTAGGGCAAAGATAATACGTTCATTCAATGGAATACTTTTGTGTTCCATGGTATCAACATTCCTATATTTAATTTGGAATTAAGACAGTCAAAATTCGATATTTTTCGGAGTTCTGGGAAAGGGAATGACATCCCTGATATTGCTTATCCCCGTGAGGAACATCAAAAGGCGCTCAAATCCGAGGCCGAAACCGCTATGCGGGACGCTGCCATACCTCCTTGAATCAAGATACCACCAGTAATCCTCCAGGGGCATATCCATTTCTTTCATTCGCGCCTCCAGCACATCAAATCTTTCTTCACGCTGGCTTCCGCCAATTATTTCCCCTATTCGAGGTACAAGAATATCCATGGCTGCAACGGTCATATTGTCATCGTTAAGCCTCATGTAAAAAGGTTTTATGTCTTTGGGGTAATTATAGACAGTTACGGGTTTTTTAAAATATTCTTCAGTAAGATAACGTTCATGTTCAGTCTGAAGATCCTTCCCGTATTTAATATCATACTCAAATTTCTTTTTTGACTTTTCGAGAATATTAATAGCTTCTTCGTAACTGATTCTCTCGAAATCAGAGGACAAAGTATTTTGTATTGTATCTTTAAGTTCTTTGTCAACAAATTTTGCGAAAAGCTCTATGTCTTCTGCGCAATTTTTTTGAACAATACCGGCTAGATATTTTAACATCTCCTCTGCAATATCCATGTCCTCTTCAAGATTACAAAAGGCCATCTCAGGTTCAACCATCCAGAATTCAGCTACATGTCGTGATGTATTCGAATTCTCTGCGCGAAATGTAGGCCCAAATGTATAAACGTCACCAAGTGCAAGCGCAAACATTTCAGCTGACAACTGTCCGGATACGGTCAGTCCAGCCTCCTTCCCAAAAAAATCCGCAGAATAATCGGTTTTTCCATTAATGCTTGGCATATTTTCCATATCGAGAGTTGTCACCTGAAAAAGCTCTCCTGCACCCTCACAATCAGAACCCGTCAGTATAGGCGTATGGATGTATCTGAATCCTCTGTCTCTGAAAAATTTGTGTACAGCATATGAAAGTTCGGATCTTATCCTGAAGGCAGCACTGTATTTATTCGTTCTTGGACGAAGGTGTGCAATAGTTCTCAGAAACTCATCACTGTGGCGCTTTTTTTGGAGCGGATAGTCCTCAGGCGCAATACCGATTATTTCTATATTTTTCGCACTGATTTCCCACTTTTGGCCTTTTCCGGGTGATTCCAGCAAGCTGCCAGAAACCGACACAGCGGAACCTGTAGTGAGTCTACAAATATCATCATAATTATCCAGTGAGTTGTCAGCAATTATCTGAATATTTTTGAGGCAGGACCCGTCATTTACCTCGATGAACGAAAATCCTTTTGCGCTGCGCCTTGTCCTTACCCATCCATTAACAGCAACTTCGTCAACTGCTTTATCAAGGTATAGCAGTTTATTGATCCTCATACGTTTATTCATGCGTTACCTTCCAATATCCTGTCAAAAGCAAAATCTGCGCCGGTTAAAGTAGGTGTGCCGAGTTATTAAACATACTATATTATTCTAGGACATGTATGTTTTTCTTGGCGCAAATATCCTTTAGACCTTTAGGCCACACACTGACGGAAACCTCTCCTATATGAGCAGTGCGCAGCAGATACATAAAGGTTCGGGACTGTCCGATACCTCCTCCGATGCTAAGAGGTATCTCATCATTAAGGATTGCCTGGTGATAGGGAAGCCCTAGAAAATTTTCCTGTCCGGCCACTTTAAGCTGCATTTTCAGAGTTTCTTTTGTAACACGTATTCCCATCGAGGTTAATTCATGGCGTCTTTTAGTCACCGGATTCCATACCAGAATATCACCATTTAAACCATGATACTGCTCGCCGTTTTTGACTATAGTTTCGGTGATCCAGTCATCATAGTCTGCTGCACGCATCTCATGGGGGAATCCGTCTCTTAAAGGCTGACCGATGCCAATGATAAAAATAGCAGGAGCCTTTTCCTGAATGACCCTGGTTTCACGTTCTTTTCGGGGCATATTCGGGTATAAATCAAGAATCTCTTCAGCATGAAGAAATACAATTTCTTCAGGGAAGTCAGTGTATTTATCTGTTTTAAGAGCAGGAAATTTTTCCTGCGCCATTTTCCCTGCCCCATAAATTATTTTCCAAATTCTTCTAACAATGTTTTTGAGGAAATCGAGATTGCGGTCTTTTTCGGTAATAGCCAATTCCCAATCCCACTGGTCAACATAGGCGCTGTGATCATGATCAAGGAAATAATCCTTGCGCACAGCCTTCATATCGGTACATATACCTTCCCCGATTTTACAGTCGAATTGTTTAAGTGCCATGCGTTTCCACTTTGTAGCAGCCTGGACTACCTGGGCTTGAATAGGGTTATCAAGACCGAGTCCGCAGAAGAACTCCACTGGTGTTCGCGAACCATCGCGATCAAGGTAATCATTCATGCCGCTGTTTTTATCAACAATCATGGGGACCTGAACCATTTGCATATTGAGTTCCCTGCACAGATTTTCTTCAATATAGTTTTTTACTGCGAAGATGGCTTTCATCCTTTCCATGGGAGAAAGGAGTGTTTTATAGTCATCAGGTAATGTCCTTTCCACTTCTTTATAATTGCCGATTCCGGGTCCGGCTAAATCAGCCCTCAGATCTGACATAATGCTTTCCTCCTCTTATTGTGATCATACGCCATAGATCTTGAAGGGCGTAATCTTAACTGGCAAATCAAATAAATCAAAATCTTGATTTTCGCGCGTTTTTTAAATTAACTTTCACACACCCTTTATTCTACGAATTTCACTTTTTTCACAAAAGGGTGCAATATCTAATTGTATTTTGGTGCCTAAACTGGATAAAAACTCAATTAATCAGCTCTAATATAATTGCTGAAAATAACCAAAAGAGTTTAGAAATAGTAAAGGCGTTCAAGGGATCAGCCGAACAGCAGGCACTCCCACCCTGAAGTAAAAGGGATATCGGGCTTTTGGTTAAAGTGGATCTGGCCGCACGGAAGAGTTGTAAAACGGCGGTGGATATAAAATACCACCGCCCTTTTATTATTTTATACCGAGCTCCTTTTCTTTTTCGGCCACGACCAGTCTTGTTTTGACTGCTGTGTCAGGTGTGAGGCTCATTGAGTCTATGCCGCATTCAACCAAAAATGCCGCAAAATCAGGAAAATCACTTGGGGCCTGACCACATATACCAATCTTACAATTTGCCTTTTTTGCAGTGTCTATGACCTGTCTGACCATACGTTTCACTGCCTCGTTTCGTTCATCATAGATGTGAGATACGAGTTCGGAATCGCGATCAAGCCCCAGTATAAGCTGTGTAAGATCATTCGAGCCTATGGAGAAACCATCAAAGACCTCGGCAAACTGGTCCGCAAGGATGACGTTACTTGGGATCTCGCACATGACATAGACCTCCAAGCCGTTTTCACCTTGAACCAGGCCATGCCTTTTCATGACTTCTATGACCTGCTTCCCTTCTTTAACGGTACGACAGAATGGTATCATAACCTTTACGTTTGTCAGGCCCATTTCATTGCGTACCTTTTTGAGAGCCTCGCACTCCAGAGCAAAGGCAGGCTCAAAGTCCTCTGCATAGTAACGGGAGGCGCCACGCCACCCGATCATCGGATTGCTTTCAACAGGCTCATACTGACGGCCGCCTATCAAATTGGCGTATTCATTGCTTTTGAAGTCCGACATTCGGACAATGACATCCTTGGGATAAAAACCTGCTCCGATGGTAGCCACACCCTGGGCCAGCATATCCACAAAAAACCGGGATTTGTCATCATAGGCAGCGGTTTTTGCGTCAATGGCATCTATAAATTCTGCAATTTTTTTATCTGATGCGGCTTTTCCCTTTAATTCAGGATAGTTGAGCAGAGCAAGGGGATGGATACCTATATAGGAGTTGATGATAAATTCAAGACGTGCTAGCCCGACTCCCTCATTGGGTATTTGCCCTTGTGTAAAAGCCTTATCTGGAATACCGACATTCATCATTATATGTGTCTTGGTTTTAGGCACTTCACTGAAATCAATACGCTCGACTTCAAAATCCAGCAGACCCTTATAAATCAGTCCCTCTTCACCCTCTGCGCAGGAGACGGTGACATCCTGACCCGTAGACAGCCTATCAGTGGCGTCATCGGTTCCCACCACGCAAGTGATGCCCAATTCTCTTGATACTATGGCTGCATGACAGGTCCGTCCGCCACGGTTTGTGACTATAGCCGATGCGATCTTCATTATAGGTTCCCAGTCCGGATCAGTCATATCCGTAACCAGGACCTCTCCCTTTTTAAATTCCAGAATCTTGCCGGCATCTTTGATTATATTGACCTTGCCTTGGCTTATCTTGGCGCCGACTGCCTTTCCCGTGGCAAGAATTTCTCCGGTCTCTTTAAGGCGATAGGTCTCCATGAAGTTTTTGTCTTTTTGAGAATGGACCGTCTCAGGTCTGGCCTGAACGATAAAAAGTCCACCTGTGCCGACTTTATGACCGTCACCGTCCTTGGCCCATTCGATATCCATGGCCTTGCCGTAGTGATCCTCTATTATGCATGACCATTTGGCCAAGGTAACTAGTTCGTCATCTGAGAGGACAAAATGGTGGCGCTCTTCATCTGAAGTGGTTACATTTTTTACCGGGTTTTGCGGATCACTGGTATAGATCATCTTTTTCTGTTTAAGCCCAAGTCTTTTGCTGACCACAGGGCTGTAACCTTTTTTCAGGGTAGGCTTGAATACATAAAACTCATCTGGGTTAACCGCACCCTGTACTACGTTTTCACCTAGGCCCCAGGCCCCGGTAATGTAGACTACATCCTCAAAACCGCTCTCTGTATCTATAGTAAATATGACCCCGGCGCTGGAACTGTCGCTGCGAACCATCTTTTGTACTACTATGGAGAGATAGACATCAAAATGTCCAAATCCCTTGTCTTGGCGATAGGAAATGGCCCGGTTGGTAAACAGGCTGGCAAAGCAGCGCTGGCAGGCACTAAGGAGTTGCTCGGGCCCCCTGATGTTGAGATATGTCTCCTGCTGTCCGGCAAAGGATGCATCAGGCAGGTCTTCGGCGGTGGCTGAAGATCTTACGGCAACATCGACATCCTTGCCGTAAATCTTTTCCATCATGGAATATGAATTCTTGATAGCCTTATCCAGATCATCAGGAAATTTGCTATTAAGAATTATGTTCCTTACCTTTTCCCCTCTTTTTCCAAGATCGGCGATATCGTGAGTATTCAATCCATTGAGGGCATCCCTTATGGCCTGCTCGATACCGGCCTCTTTCAGGAGATATTTGTAGGCATCAGCCGTGATGGCAAAGCCGTTAGGCACCATCACACCCTTTTCAGTGAGACGTCTGTACATCTCACCGAGAGATGCGTTTTTCCCACCGACCAAAGGTACGTCTTTGATCCCAATTTCGTTGAACCAGAGAATAAATGGCCTGTCATTCATAATCAGTGCTCCTTGTCTTTAACGTTAGTTTCTTCTCTATTTGTCCATTCCGCCGATTTTGGATGAGGAGTGATTAACTCTCTCTTATTATATAAGCGATTTATAATACGACGACTACTACAATGAGATTTGTCAGATAATAACCGTTCGCAGTTTTATGCCCGACATTCTCTGTTTTTCTCATTAACTGCCGTAGGCAGCCAGGTATCTTTTTTATAGAACCGATGCTTTTAAAGAGATATTCTCTTCTTATTGCTTTAGTAAAACAGTACGACGCAAAATGTCTTGTGTAATATCTGCCAACATAACAGGCCCTTTGTCAACCCTTAGGGTCTGGAAAATAATAACCTGGAAATTTCTGGTCTCAACTTTTAGAGTAAATTTATACCAAATTGGGGTGCGTATACTAACAATTTCTTTTTTAGAGGCCCTTAATTTTGTATTACAAACCACTTACAAAAGGTACAGAAGAACACTTTAGCTGTTTACCATTAAGTGCTCCATTATACTGCAATTGATCAGAATTACCACATGCTTACTACTGATTTTCGTTCTGGCCAATAGTTAATTACAAAAGCAATTGACTAAAAAAATAGGCCTTTGGTTAATCCATAGTTTACTATCAATTGATAGTCTCGTTAGATTTCAAATACTTATACAAAATACATTGCTTTTCAGTATATTTGACCATATATTTAATTTTGAGAGTAGAAAAATCAAAAGGTATGGCAAATCCATCAAAATTTCGAATGCTGATATTGCCTGAGGACCCCCGGACAGCTTTCCGTGTAGATGCTGATCGCAGAGTCAAAACTGTTCCTGCGAAAAGGAGTTAAAAGGACAATCCTGCCTATACATTTCTGTTTCTGTTCGTCTCCTTTCGGCTGCGAGCATAGAGATACATCGGTCGTGGTTTCCATACTGATTTCTTTAAATAGTGCATGATTATGCTTAGCAGGAAGCAGAAAAATAAAGACACTCCGTGTTATTCAGATTATCAAGATTTGACTTTTGAAAATGAGAGGCGTCAATGAATCAGGACTTATGACATCCTGAAATTGCCGTTATATTTAATAATTTGGGTATTAAAGAGAAAGATCATCTTTAATAAGTCTCAAAGAAAGGGGAAACAGCATCATGGGAAAACTGGGTAAAATACTTTTGTTATTTTTAGTGTTTATATGTGTAATACTGGCTGGACTATCGCTCTTTGTTCATTTCTATCTGACTGAAGACCGTGTGAAGGCACTGGTGATCCCCCAGGCGGAAAAGACCCTGGGCAGAACCGTTCAGATCTCTGGAATCGACATAGGTCTTTTCAGCGGCATTACCGTAAAAGATTTTACAGTAAAGGAAGCGGACGGTCATACTGATTTTGTTAGTACAAAAGAATTTGTGTTGCGCTATGATTTCTTACCGCTTCTCCATAAAGAAATAGTGGTGAGTAAAATACACCTCGATGCCCCTTATGTAAGTGTATATCGTGATAAAGACGGGTGTTTTAATTTTGAGACACTGTCGGTGTTAGAAGATGTTCAGCCCGGAAAACAAAAACCCGAAAAACAGAAACCAGAGAACACCGGAAAGCCTTCATCAGCCTTACTTCCTTTGGCACTCACAGTGAATGAGGTTATTGTAGATAATGCGCAATTTGTTGTACGCGATGCGCTCAAAGAGATTCCTGATACAGACTTAAAGGCTGATCTCAAGGTCTCTTTAGATGTCGGCCGTGATCTGACATCGCTGCGATATCAAGGAGATCTGCGTTTTGATGCAGATACCGAATACGGTGAACTCAGGCCCCATATTTTCGGAAAGAGCGATTTTGATCAGGATCGGCTGGGCTACACGGTGGACGTCAATCTGGAAAAGGAGCAGATTCGCCTAAGTGGAGAGGTGAAAAATTATGCAAAGGCCCCCGAGGTTCGATTGGATGTATCAAGCGATAGAATTAATATAGACCACCTTCTTGTCCTTGCATCGGGTTTGCCTGCGGAAGTTCAAGATGAAGAAAAGGGGAATTCTACAGACGTAAAAACAGATTCCACCGCTGTGCCTGAATCGGCTTTGCCCCCTGGTTTCAAGGCTGCAGGAGTGGTCAGGATTGATCAGGCCCTGTATAGAGGGCTTGTTTTTAAGGACTTCTTGCTGCAATACGGCCTTGACAAAGGCATCTTAACTGTGAAGGATCTCTCCACCGGGGTGGCTGACGGACAGGTAACCAGTAAAATAAAGATCGATATTAACAGGCCCGGCCTGGCGTATGATGGACAATTCGAAATCAAATCCGTTAAGGTAGAGGGGTTACTGGTATCTCTGGCACCTAAGGCCAAGGACATGATATCCGGCACATTGCAGTCCCATTTAACTTTTTCCGGGTCTGGTACCGAGTGGCCCAAGCTCGGCGATTTTCTCGTTCTTGACGGAAAGTACGGCCTTCATGACGGGAGGGTCAGCAATACTCCTGTTACTGCGGCAATAGCAGGCCTGTTAGGGCTTGATGAAATTAACAACATCTCCTTTGAGGATCTCGACGGTTCGATCCATATCACTGATGGACAGATGGATCTTGATACCCAAATGACCGGCGAGCATGTCAATGCCGAAGCCCGGGGGGCTGTCGGCCTTGATGGTAAGCTGAATCTGCCCGTCAGTCTGCATTTTTCTCCTGAGTTGAGTGAAAAGCTTAGAGATAGTGCTTCGGTGGCCGGATACCTTGCGGACGAAACAGGTGATATAGATATAAGTCTCAAACTAGCGGGCACCGTGACACGTCCGTACCCCACTCTGGATACCACAGGGGTGAAGGGAAAAATAAAAGAAACCATTCGTAAAAAGGCCATAGAGGAACTGGGAAGGGCATTTTCAGGAGAAAAGAAGACCAAATAAGGTACAAGGCAGTAAGTCTCTTCAGAGACATTGGATAGATACTTTATTTTTTTATTTGGCCTACAGTTGGGCGATTTTTCACGGTGAGGTGTGCTAAAATTTTAGCGCACGGTGTAGAGCGGCGTTTAAGTCCGAATCGCAAGAAGCTATTTTATATCCGACGTTTAAGCACTCGATTTGTCTCTATGCCTTTTTACAAAAACAGGGAGTAAAAAATGCAGGATGAAATAAAGACCGCACAAAAACTTATCGAAGTAATTATTGATTTCTTCGTCAATTACAGTTTTCAGGTAATAGGTGCTATTTTTATTCTTGTCATTGGATTGCTGGTTGCAAGGTCAGCGGCCTCCTTTCTTTTAAGACTTTTTGAGAGGAAAAAAATAGATGTTACCCTGTCAAAATTTATCGCCGCCACTGCCAAGATTATTATAATCGGTTTTGCAATCATTATCGCCATGGGAAAATTTGGCATAACCATAGCCCCCTTTATTGCTGCACTCGCTGCGATAGCCTTTGGGGCCAGCTTCGCGATTCAAGGGCCAGTGGCAAATTATGGTGCAGGCCTTGTGATTATCCTTACACGACCATTCGTTGTCGGCAACACGATATCTGTTTCCGGGGTTAGCGGTATTGTGGATGAAGTCACTCTCGGATCTACAATTTTAACAGATGAAGACGGCGTGAAAATAACTGTTCCCAACAAGCATATAGTGGGTGAAATTTTACATAACTCAAAAGAAAAAAAGATCGTAGAGGAGATTGTTGGAATAAGCTATGACAGCGATCCAGAGAAGGCCATACGAATAATTAAAGAGGTCTTGAACGAGTTTCAGGATGTTTCCAGGGAACCTCTTCCTAAAGTCGGAATTCAGAAATTCAATGACTCATCAGTCGATATCGGTATGCGCTATTGGATACCCAGCCGAAAATATTTTAATATACTATATAAGGTAAACTTGGCGGTCTACAAACAGTTGAAAGTAGGTGGTATAGAGATTCCTTATCCACAAAGAGATGTTCATATAGTTTCACGATCTCATGAGGGACCGTCTGCAACTTCACAGATTTGAAAAAACGGCGCCCCTACGTTTCATAATGGATTTTTGGAGAGACCCGGACATGGACAGCGAGAAGATAGATATGGTGAAAAACGTATCATCGTTTCTATATCAAAGTGAACCTTGCTTTGGCAGTCTGGCGCAGTCATCACCAGATTAACTCTCAACACGTTCATCTGTGCTTGGAGCGTTCTCGTCCTGACTAACTGAGCTGTTACATATATAGTTGCCTCCTTCTATACGCAGACCTATACCCTTTACTATCGCAGTGGATACCGTTTTTCTGGCTGCTGCCAGAATTCGTCCGAAGGTCTGTCTGGAAATACCCATCCTTAAAGAAGCAGCGTCCTGGTCCATGCCTTCCATATCACTCATGCGCAATGCCTCAAAACCTTCAACAGTTAGAACAACTTCATCGAGACCACGCAACGGTATACCCCTTGGCTTAAAATAGGTTACCGCAGGTTCTTGATCAACTTTTCGCCATTTAGGGGGTCTAGCCATATTTCCTCCTCTGACTTAGGTGTTCAAAACTCTATTGAGAGACTCGATACACCTTATATTTTCTGCAGGGAGGCCAACAGTGATTCGGATATGATCAGGTAAACCATAGGCAGTCATTGCTCGAACGATGACCCCTTCTCTGAGCATCTTTTCATAGACTGTTTTGGCATTCGTACCTATATCCACGAGGATGAAGTTGGCCTCACTGGGCATTACTTTACATCCTAATTTCTCAAGATTTTCCGTAAGAAAATTTATGCCCTGCCAAACCGCATCAACGGTTCTTTTAAGGTGTTGATGGTCATCCAGGGCAGCAAGTGCCCCTATCTGGCCCAGGGTATTAACGTTAAAAGGTTGCCGGACCCGTTCCAGGTATTGGGCTATTTCTTTGTCCATAATCCCGTAGCCTACTCTAAGTCCGGCCAGGCCATAGGCCTTTGAAAAGGTCCGAAGCGCTATGACTCTCCTGTCCAGCTTCATACATTCTACTGCATTTATAGTATGTTCGGCCTTTACGAATTCAATATAGGCCTCGTCCAGAACTACTAATAAATGATCAGGAAGACCTTTCAGAAATGCATCAAAGTCTTTGCGGTGAATGACCGTTCCCGTAGGATTATTTGGATTATCCAGAAATATCAGGCGGGTTTTCAGGGAAACTGCCCTTGATATTTTCTCAAGGTCATGACGGTAGTCTGAAAGGGGAATGATGGCATTGATCCCTCCCATGGCCTGTACCATCTTACAATATACCAGAAAACTTGGATTACTACTTATGGCTTCATAACCTGGTCTGATAAAAACCCTTATCAAAAAATCTATCAACTCATTGGAGCCATTGCCAAGTACTATCTCTCCGGGAGATATGCCCAGCAGCTCGGCAAGCTTTTCCTTGAGGTAGTAACCGCTACCGTCGGGATAGCGGTGAAGAGAAGATACTGCATTACTTATGGCCTCCTGGGCCTTTAAAGGTGGCCCTAATAAATTTTCATTAGAGGCAAGTTTGATAGCATTCGTTATTCCATACTCTCTCTCGAGTTCTTCCAGGGGCTTACCTGGAGGATAAGGGACCAAGCCCATGAGATGTTCTGGGACTTCAAAGGATAAAGGTTTTGGTTTATTAAACATGTAATGATCCTTAATTTTCACCTGCTATTTAGTTTTACTAAAATATAAAAAAATATGACACCAAATTATAGCGAACTAAGCAAGGCAGTCTCTAAAAAACTGAAATTTCGAATTAGATTGCTTCGCAGTAAGGTAAATTTTTTATTGAAACGATCTATTTGGCATTTATATTACCCAGACTTAACTGGTTTTTGAAGTTCGAGAATACAGCTTGTGTTCTTCCAGCCCGAGATTTGGATTAATTTCTACCCTGATTTCGACATCAAAATTTTTTTCAAGGTTATAGAGTTCTAATCGTTTGCGGTTGAGCAAATACGATACGACCTGGGGCGATGCCTCCAGCACAAGTTGTCCTGTATTTTTTTCATGAATACCTGCCAGATGAGCACTGATTCGTCTCAAGTCTGCAAGCGCTAAGGCCTCAACAGACATAACTATTCCTCTTCCATTACAGTAGGGACAGGGACAATAGCTGCCTAGTTGCACGGGGGAGCGGATTTTTTGACGCACCATTTCGAGAACACCAAATCGTGAGATCCTTGCGATTTCAGTTCTCGCACGGTCTTTTTTAAGGCAGTCCCTCATATGTTTTTCCACCTGTTGCCTGTAAGACCTATTGTGCATATCAATAAAATCAATGACTATTATTCCTCCCAGGTCCCTGAGACGCAATTGTCTTGCTATTTCTTCCGCAGCCTCCAAATTGGTCTTTAGCGCTGTCTCCTCAATATTTTTTTCTCTGATGTTTTTCCCGGAATTCACATCTATAGACACCAGTGCCTCGGTGGGTTCTATGACAATAAACGCCCCGGAGGGCAGGCTGACCTTGGGTTTATATACTTGATCTATCAGGGTCTCGAGATCAAAGTGCGAAAAAATGGGGGCATCCCCTTGGTATAAACGCAAAGTAGCCAACTGTCTCGGGGCAATAATGCGAAGAAATGCCTTAATATTATCGTAGACCTCCTGCCGGTCTACCAAAATTTCGCCAACATCGCTTGTGAGATAGTCTCTCAGAAATCGTTTTACCAGATCACGATCTCTATAAATCAATGCAGGGGCCTGAGCTGACTGAGCCTTTTTCCTCAAGTTACTCCAGAGTCGCATCAAGTATCTAAGATCCTTAATGATATCTGCTTTTGGAACACCTTCAACAACTGTACGGGCAATAAGTCCCACACCTTCGGGCAACTTGCATGCCTTTAAGATCTGCTTAAGTCTTTGACGTTCTTCCTCGGCCTCAATTTTTCTGGATACACCTACTTGAGCAGTACCGGGCATCAGTACCAGGTACCTTGCCGGGATTGACAGATAAGTCGTTACCGCAGGACCTTTCAGATGGGTCTCCTCCTTAACTATCTGCACAAGAATGTCCTGGTCTTTTTTTAAAAATTTATGGATGTTTTTTTTATTTTCAGAGTATCCATAGTATTCGGGGTGTATATCCACTAAGGGCAGATAGCCGTTTCTGGCAAGGCCGATATCGACAAAAGCCGCTTGCAGGCTCGGCTCTACTTTTATTATTCGACCTTTATAGAGATTACCCCTGGTCTGGGTATGGGAGTATGTCTCAATATCAAAGGCCTCAAGACGTCCATTTTCCAAAAGGCCTATTCTGCATTCCTCCGGCGCCTCCATGTTTATTACAATCTGGCAATTGCCGGCTTTGCTTGATTTTTTACTTGTTTTCATATTAATTTTCGTCTACTCCTAAACACCGGCAGAATTTCGATTTGTCTTGACAGACCTGTTTATCCAATGTAAATGATGGAGATCCCTAAATTATCAACTTACTTTATATTGAGCAAGGGCTCTGTCAAGCGTAGTGTTCACTTTTAAGGACATTGAGGTCTGTCTGCATATTCGCCTTTGTATGGTATGCAGGCACGCAGATAGGTATGCCATCGGCCCCCGATCCGGCTTTATAAGAGAATAAAAAACATTATCCTCAACGGCGAATTTTAAAATCGGGAACATATAAAAATATGCCAGAAAAAAATAAAATACAGCTGGCACTCCTGTGTGGAGGACGCTCTGCGGAAAGAGATGTCTCACTAGCAGGGGCAAAAGAGGTGAAAAAGGCCCTTGATCCAGGCCGCTACGATGTAAGATGCTATGATCCGGCCGAGGATCTTGCACGGCTTGTAGGAGACGCACCAAACCTTGATGTCGCCTTTATACTGCTTCACGGTCGGTACGGAGAAGATGGGACTATACAAGGTCTTCTGGATCTCATAGGTTTACCTTATCAGGGTTCTGGAGTCTTGGGCAGCGCTCTGGCCATGGACAAACAGCTTGCCAAAATAATTTATCAAGAGGCTGGAATACCAACACCTCAGTGTATTAATCTCTTTAAAAGCGACAAAGTTTACACCAGGAAAATTGTAAATTACTTAGGTATTCCCCTCATAGTTAAACCCTGCAGCCAAGGATCAAGTGTTGGAATAAAAAAGGTCCTGGACGAGAACGAACTTTATTCTGCCATAAAAGAGGCGTTTGAATGGGATAACAGAGTTCTTGTTGAATCTTTTATAGAGGGAAAGGATATCACAGTAGGAATAATGGGTCTTGAGGAACTTTTACCACTTCCAGTAGTTGAAATCATTCCAGGCTCTAGCTATTCATTTTTTGATTATGACGCAAAATACTTGCCCGGGGCCACCAAAGAGATCTGTCCGGCAGATATATCGAAGCAGGCATCAGACACAGCCAAGGCCATGGCCATTGCCGCCCATAAGGCCTTACAACTTCGAGCCTATAGCCGTACAGACATGATTCTTTCAGACACCGGTACAATATTCGTCCTGGAAACTAATACAATTCCAGGAATGACTTCGACAAGCCTATTTCCCCAAGCTGCTGCAGCAGCTGGGTTTTCCTTTGGTAAATTACTTGATAAACTCATTGATATGGCATTGTCCGAAACGGTTCAATCATATCATTAAAACAAAATCTAAAAAAATAGCTTTAAAGTATTGAACAAAAATTCTAAAAAAACCGACAGAGATAATAGTCTGACAGTTCAATCATGAGCATAAATGCTTAGATACTCATAAAAAGTGCCTTTGAACAGCTATAGAATTTTAATGATCAGTTAATTATTTCTCGATAGCATACAAAAAAAGACTGGCAATTTGAATGGGAAATTATATACTTAGGCAATTTATACAGGAAGACGCCGACAATATGGAATACTGTCGGATTTTTAGTAAATCCGCCCTTGGCAAAAGAAGAAATTCTGGATAATATCGGCACGAAAATACCTAATAGGTTGGCAATGTCGAATCAGCATACCTTTAAAAGGACCTATGAATCTTTATTCTATTAAAAGAGCAACCCTTCTTTTAATTCTGTGTCTTACCTTTGGCTGTTCCGCAGCCAAGGTCACAAATGTAAATCACAATGAATTTTCTTCCAATTGCACCTTTGAAGAGGAAACTCGTATTCAGGACAGCAAAGAACAGTTGGATTGCATTTCTTTGTCACAAAATGCAAAAGTAGATACTATAGAACTTTTAGAAGATTCCGAAGACGACATTAAAGCCAAAGAAACGGATAGAGAGCAGGATTTTTTAGATGCCGCCCTTGATTATTGCAAGATATCCCAGGAATTCTGGATTGAAGGTTATCTGAGCAAAGCTGTCGATGCCTTAGATCAGGCGTATGAGTTCATTCTAAAGGTGGATCCGGGGAGCGATCCGGAATTTATCCAACAGAAAGAAGATCTGAGATTTATGATTTCCAAGCGGATTTTGGAAATTCACGCATCGCGATATACCGCTGTAAACGGTAATCATAACGCCATACCGCTGATCATGAACAGCTATGTAAAACAGGAGATTCAGAGTTTTCAGGGACGCGAAAGAAAATTTTTTATAGAGTCTTATAAACGTTCAGGAAAATATCGCGATAAAATTGTTAATGCCTTAAAGGAAGCAGGACTGCCGGAGGAACTCTCATGGCTCCCCCTTATTGAAAGCGGATTCAAGGTAAAGGCATTATCCAGCGCCCGCGCCCTTGGACTATGGCAATTTATTCCGTCCACAGGCTATAAATTCGGCTTGAACAGGGATACCTGGATCGATGAAAGAATGGATCCTGCCAAATCCACTGCCGCGGCTATTGCTTATTTAGAGGAATTGCATCAGATATTTGGGGACTGGACCACTGTACTTGCAGCATATAACTGCGGGGAGGGTACGGTTCTGCGGAAAATCCGAAGACAGAAAATTAATTATCTTGACAATTTTTGGGATCTATACGAGAAGCTTCCGAGGGAGACTGCTCGCTATGTTCCCAGATTTTTGGCTACGCTTCATATAATGAAAGATCCGGAAAAATATGGAATAACTCTTGGTGAAGCAGATAAACCGATACCATATGAAGTCGTAACCATAGAAAAGCAAGTCAATATTAAAACAGTTGCCGACAGCCTGGATATACCTACGAAAGACTTGGCCGCATTGAACCCAGAGCTTCGCTATGATGTGACTCCCGATACTCCTTATGCAATCAAAACCCCACTTGGAAAAGGCGAAAATCTTCTTGCCAAAATTGCAGATATTAAGGAGTGGTCTCCCCCTGAAAAGGCTTATGTGTATCACAGGGTTAGAAAAGGAGAGACGCTTTCATTTATAGCCATCAAGTATCATACCAGTGTTCGGAATATTATGTGGGCAAATAATATTCGTAAAAAACATTTTATACAATCTGGACAGAGACTAAAGATACCCGTTTCGGGCAGAGGGGCCTCAAAATTATTGGCCAAAGGTGCTGCGAGTCTTGATAACGGAAAATATACAGTTAAAAAGGGTGACTCACTGTGGCTTATCGCCAGAAATTTCAATACAACAACAAGGGAAATTTACAGGCTCAACAACTTGTCTTCAACACGTCTTCATGTTGGCCAACAGTTACAGATTGTAAAAGAAAAATCCCAAATTAAATCTAACAAGAAAGAAATATATTGCGTTAAACATGGAGATACCCCTTCACAAATCGCTAGTAAACACAGTATATCTCTGTCCCAATTGCTTCACATTAACAATCTGGATATTGAATGTAAAATATATCCCGGACAGGTACTTGTAATTAGCAACTAGTTACAGAAAATCATACAGGTCATCCTTGCTTACGCTACAAAAAGTCTGAAACATGATCCCGCTCAAAAATCCCGAGAGGCAAGGCGTTGAATTTTTCAGGAATGAGATAAACTTGTACATCGCAGTGATCTGTTTGCCGAGAGGTATAGACAGGCCGAGCGATTTTATGAGTAGTCTTCAAAATAACTCCAGACAGGAAGTATTGGCATAAACAAAAGGAGAATATCGTAATTATGGACGGTAGAGTAAAATGGTTCAATGATAAGAAAGGATATGGTTTTATCGAGACGGATAACGAAGGTGATGTCTTTGTACATTATAGTGCTATCCAGGGAGAAGGATTTCGTTCATTGCAAGAGGGAGAGAGAGTAACTTTTGATATAGAGCAAAGTCCCAGAGGCCCTCAGGCAACCGATGTTAGAAGGGTTTCCGGGTAAGTAAGATTATAGAAAAAGGACGTTTTGAAAAATTTATTCAGAACGTCCTTTTTTACAAAGAGGCTAATGAGTAGCTGAGCGAAAGCCTCCCTTGAATATTTATTTAGGGTTCACCGATTTAAATCTTTTGCAATTGCCAGTTTTTTTTCGGCTACTTCTGCAATACAAAAAATAATCCCTTTGGAGAGTGGACGAGCGTACCTTCAAATGTGCTTTTCGTGGCATAACACACAGTAAAAGTCTCTTTGAAGATTTCTTCTATCTTTTTTGTGGTAAAACGATAAGGGCCCCTGTCACCAGGCTCCTCACAACTGAATACTTTTAGAAAAAGCCTGCCGCCCGGACGGATGACTTCTGCAACATTATGGATATACTGTTCTCGTTCTTCGGGCGGAATACCGTGAAAACATCCACGGTCAAAGGCATAATCAAAATTTCCGAAATAAGTCAAAGGCTGACACACGTCAGCTATTTCGTATATGAGATGCGGATTCAAAGTGCCAAAGCGAAGGCGGGCTTGTTCAATCGCAGCAGTCGCTATGTCGACAGCTACAACTTCATAGCCTAAGGCAGCCAGCCTGGCCGAGGCCGTGCCCGGCCCGGATCCCAGCTCTAGCAAACGCCCGGGTAAGGGGGCATATTCTGATAGGGCTACAATGAGTTCTTCGTCAAGGCAATCAGTGTACCAGGGCATATCCTCAGGAGAAACCGAGTTATAGAAATACTCCCAAGTTTGACCGCTGGGACCCCGACCTCTTTTCTCCGATAACTCAATCCTTGACTTCGCCATATCTGAGATACTCCCTCTGGCTACTAGCTCAATGTTATGGTTATCAGGGTCTTTGAGTGTAAGTATCTGCTCTGTTCCCAGCCTTTCTGACGGACCATTGACTTGAAGCCCCAACGCCCTTAGCTTGTCGCGAGCTTTCATAAGCTCCCATATTGGTAAACAAAAGGTCACTGTTATTCTGTCTTTTTTTAAAGGATGCTCTATCAGTCGCAGCGCGGTATGACCAGTTGATACCTCCCATGTCCCGTCCGGCAAAGCTCTCGCCATCATGCCGAGTTTATCTCTGTAAAATATCAGGGAGTTCGAACGGTCTCTTACCGGTAAAATCACACAGCGTATGTCTCTCAATACGAGCGGAGTATCAAGACCTCGAGCAGCAACATGTTTCAAGTCCCTTTTTTTAATGAGATTGTCATCCATAATTGTGCGTTTTTTTAATTTTATTAAAGAGCAACTTGCAAAATCCCCATTACTTATTAAATTTTACACGATAAACAGAAGTTGAATACTATACTGTATAAATTGCTCTTGAGAAGAAAGTCTTGACAGTTTCAGGAACCATTTCTATTATTCGAATTCGGTTCACTGCGGGAATAACTCAGTGGTAGAGTGTAACCTTGCCAAGGTTAAAGTCGCGGGTTCAAATCCCGTTTCCCGCTCCAATCATTAAGATAGCAGGGCAGCAATGGCTGCCCTTTTTATTTCCGGCAGTTATGAAAAAATTTTCTCTATGTCTAATAACCTGGTCTAGTTTTCTATTTATTTTCATACTTAATATGGAAGTTTTTGCAGGGGCTAAACTCCAAAATGCCCAGGTAAAGCAGGTTACAACCACCGTAGGCGGCCGGGTAGATCTCTGCCTTTCCTGCCACAAGGAAAAACCAGACAAAAGCCACGGAAGAGAGGTCCTGGGGTGTGTTGTGTGTCATATGGGAAATCCGCTTTCCGGCGACAAACAACGGGCACATTCAGGTATGGTTCTGAATCCAGGAGAACTTCGATTTGCAGATAAAACATGCGGTCAGCTCGGTTGCCACACTAATGAGGTCACTTGGGTTAAGAACTCACTTATGGCTACAAACCGCGGTATCATAAGCACACTTCGCTTTTACTGGGGGGAGAGTCCTGATCATAATGAAGATCTATCAGTAAAAATGCTGAAAGATACGGGCATGAGT
>CAZPDU010000251.1:0-2989 GCA_964585405.1 uncultured Thermodesulfobacteriaceae bacterium
GGAGATATCCGTAAGGTGCGAAATAGAGCAGGTAGCCGTCAGCCCCCCGACTCCGTGTCCAGGACAGGGTAAGCGTGTTGCCTGTTGTGGTAGCGGTAAGCTGGGGTGTCTCAAGGATCTTGCTGTCTGTCACATTTACACTGAGATAACACCGCTCGTCAGTATCGAAATCATAGACCGTGATCATAGTCAATCCCTCGGCCATGCCGATCACAAGTATAGTATCCCGGATCCGCGTGGCGATAGCCACGTTAGGGTCATTGACCGCTATCCCATAGGTCTTGGTTTCCCCGCCCTCGGTGATATTGACAAATGCGGTTTCAAGAACCTGCAGTGGCAGGAAATCTGTGCTGACGGATAATGCCATTACTTTCTGGGCGGGCAGGCAGGCGTAGACCGTTAATATTGCAGACATGGATATTAAAAGCCTCTTGATAAAGGATTTCATAACTGTAAACCTCCTGGCGAATTGTGAACTGTGTAATAATTTTAAAATTTAAACACCTTTGCAATTAAAGTCCACCTGATAATACAAGCAAGTATCGGGCCTATCCGCAGTAAAAATTAAAAAAACAGGATTTTTGGTGAACAGGGTATGTAAAGAAGAGATTTTTATTCCAAAACGTTGGTTTCACTTGCAATGGTGGTTTATAATACATAAAATAGAGTTGACAGGAGACGGAAATAGCCTTTGAATATATATAGTGAATTTGAATATTCAATCTTAATTGGCAGCTTGACATTTTAGTTTTTATATCCATTTTTAAATAAATTCGGGGAAAGTTTACAAAACAAACGGTGCGAGGTGTTATTTAATATAATTCCCGGCGCCTGTAGTGCAAACTATCAACAAGGAGAAGGGGCTTATGAAAAGGAGAATTACGGTTTTTATTTTGGCGTTGACCATGGTCGGGGCATTCACTCTCATCGGATGCGACAAGAAAGAAGATTCAGGCATGGAAGAGATGACCCAGGATGTCAGCGAAATGGCAGAGGAAGGTGCCAAGGCCACCGAGGAAGGTGCCAAGGCCATGGGGGAGAAGATAAAAGGCGCGGCTGAAGGGTTGCCTGGGATGGGAGAAGAGGCGGCTGAAGATGTGAAGGAGACTGCAGGCGAGGCGGCTGAAGATGTGAAGGAGACTGCAGAAGGTGCGGCTGAAGATGTGCAGGGGGCTGCGGAAGAGGCCGCTGAAGAAGCACAGTACTAAAAATAATTCCAAGGTTGAAAATAATAAAAAGGGCGTTTAAAAACGCCCTTTTTAATTTGGGCAATCCAATAAAATGCTAGGTCATCTCCGATAACCGGATCAGTTTCTCATAGTCGGCGTTTACGCGCTGCTGGATGTGAGCAATATGTTCTTCATCCAGATGGCGGAAGCGACGCTGACCTTTCAGATATTCCTCAACAGGCTTCGGCTTTGTGATCTTGCGACTCATGATGTAGCGACCTTCGATGACTTCATACAGTGGAAAGATCCTTGTCTCTACTACCAGTTTTGCAAACTCGATTGAGCGCTCAGGTGCCGATCCCCAGCCTGTTGGACAGGGTGAATATATGTGTACATAAGCAGGTCCCTTGACCAGGGCCGCCTTTTTTACCTTATTCATGAGGTCCAGAAAATAGGCAGGTGATGCGGTAGCTACATAGGGGATGTTATGCGCTACGGCTATTCCAGGCACGTTCTTTTTCCAGGTAACCTGGCCGAAGCTCTTTTCCCCCGGAGGACTGGTGGTTGTCATGGCGCCGTATGGGGTACAACTGGAACGTTGAACCCCTGTGTTCATGTATGCCTCGTTATCCAGGCATATATAAGTGAAGTCGTGTCCCCGCTCAAAGGCACCTGAGATCCAGCCGATACCTATATCGCTTGTTGAACCGTCTCCTCCTATTGCCAGTATGTCTATATGTTTCTTAGGGACTTTGCCTTTGCGCCTCAGGACCTTCAGCGCTGATTCCACACCCGATGCCACGGATGCCGGATTCTCAAAAGCGATGTGAATCCACGGCACTTTCCATGCGGTCTGCGGGTATGGAGTTGTAATAATCTCCATACAACCTGTGGCCATACAGACGATAACGTTTTCTCCCAGGGCCTTCATGGCCATTCTGAGGGCCAGAACCTCACCGCAACCCTGACAAGCCCTGTGGCCCGGGGCAAGCATTTCTTTCCTGGGGAGATTTTTCGCCTTAAATCGTTGGAATTTTTCGAATTCAGATATCATTTTTCACGCACCCCGATCACTTCGTAGAGTTCCTTTGGACGTTTTTTGGCAAATGCCGTAGCCTTGTCGACCATTTCTTCGAACCACTCAACTGTTACATCCCGTCCACCAAGACCGGCAATGAAGTTGAAAATTTTAGGAGACCCAGGCACCTTGTAGAACAGGGACCTGATTTCCGCACCCACCGGGCCGCAAGTTGCACCAGGGGGCAGACAGCGGTCAACCACCGCCAGCACTTTTGCCTTTCCGGCGGCCTTTCGAAATTCCGGTCCCGGGAATGGACGCCAGAGACGAATTCTGACCAGTCCTGCCTTTTGTCCCTTTTCCCGCATGGTGTCTATCGCTGTCATGGCCGTCTCTGAAATGCTGCCCATGGTTACCAGCAGGACCTCGGCGTCTTCTGAGCGGTAAGTCTCGACAGGGTTGTACTGACGTCCAAAAAGGTCTGCGAATTCCTTCCATCCCTGTAGTATTACTTTTTTGGATGCCTTGAGGGCTTCATTGTGAGCGACCTTTGCCTCTGAATAGACCTCAGGGATACCAACTGGCCCCATGGTTATGGGCTTCCTGGGATCCAGACGGAAGCGGGGTTTAAAGGGAGGGAGGTATTGATCCACCTCTTCCTGGCTCAAGAGCTCTACGGCCTCGACAACATGACTGAGGGTGAAGCCATCAATGTTTACCATCATGGGCAGGGATACACGCCTGTCTTCAGCTACCCTGAAGGCATGAAGCGTAAGATCAAAGGCCTCCTGGCCGTTTTCAG
>CAZPDU010000252.1:0-21879 GCA_964585405.1 uncultured Thermodesulfobacteriaceae bacterium
AAACTCGGGGTCTCTACCTGTAAAGGCTGTAGAATTTCGCCTTCAGGCATCAGGGCTACTGTCTCTGCAATAGCTTTTGCAATACGTATATCGTCAAACCGGCTGGCAAGATTGAGCGCCTTGGCATAGAGAAAATCACCCACCAAGACCGTAGCCTTGTTCCCCCATATTTTATAGGCTGGAGACCTGCCACGGCGCATCACGCCTCCATCTACTACGTCATCGTGGAGAAGGCTGGCAGCATGAAGATATTCCGGAACCGCCGAAAGATTGAATACATCTTCATCGTCTCTACCCAATAGTCTTGCTGCACACACAGTTAGCAAAGGCCTTAAACGTTTTCCCCCTGCAAAAAGGATATACCGGCTTATTTCGTTTATAAAGGGTATGTGAGAAGCGAAATGTCTATTCAATACCCGCTCGATTTTTTCAAAATCCGGTCTGAAAGAGTCCAAAATGCCTTTGAGATTAGATCTGCGATAAGATCCCTTCTCTGGAAATACTTCCACCTATGAAAACCCCCTTTCCTATTTTTAAACAAGGAAATAACATAGAAAATAACAAAGGGCTATGCTCAAACAATTATTCGTTCCCTTGTCTGTGGTTATGAACCGTTATATGTTCAAATTATACCGTTATTTAAGAGCTAATGGCACAGAATATAAAAGATAAAACGAAAGACCTCACGCCTATGTTACAGCAGTATAAGGGTATTAAATCTCGATATCCTGATGCAATTTTATTTTTTCGCATGGGAGATTTTTACGAAATGTTTCTGGATGATGCCAAGATAGCCTCACGGATTCTTGAAATCACACTTACATCAAGGAACAAACACAAAGAGGAACAAATCCCGATGTGTGGCGTACCGGTACATTCGGCTGAGAACTATATGAACAGGCTTGTACAATCCGGACATCGGGTAGCAATATGTGAGCAGGTAGAAGATCCGAAACAGGCCAAAGGGTTGGTCAAAAGAGAAGTGATTAGAGTTATGACCCCCGGACTCATCACTACGGAAGGGAGCGTAGGCGCTAAAACCAATAACTACCTTATTTCTATAAACCCTGGAAACACTAAAAACCCTTGGGGACTTTCCTGCCTAGATATATCAACGGGGGAATTTAGGGTGACTGAACTTTCCAGGGAAGAAGATGCCCTTACGGAACTCTTTCGTCTCGAGCCTTCTGAAGTCCTCTTACCAGACAGCCAAAAGGAAGGAAAACTTGTTGCCAGATTGCAACAGACTATCCCGAGGGCCTTGCTGAGCTTTAGGCCTGACTTATGGTGGCAAAACGACAGGGCCAGAACAAACCTTCAAGAACATTTAAAGACCCTCTCGCTGGATGGTTTCGGGTTAACAGGGCTTAGTTCAGGCATCGGGGCGGCGGGGGCACTTCTTTCATACGCTTCAGAGACTCAAAAAAGCGAAACATCTCATATAAATTGTCTAAAACCTTATCTGTTAAGCGACTATCTCATCATAGATGAGGTCACAAAACAGAATTTAGAATTGCTGTCAAACTCTTTGGACCATAGTCGTCAAGATACTCTGCTGGATATTCTGGACCTTACTTTAACTCCCATGGGAGGGCGTCTTTTAAAAAAGTGGATTCTCTATCCATCAAGAGATATTGCTGAAATAGAAGACAGGCTGTCTGCTGTGGAAATACTCAAAAAAAACCCTTCGATTCGAAAAGATTTAAGAAAGGAGATGCGGCAGGTCTATGACATTGAGAGACTCGTTGCCAGGACAGTACTTGGTACTGCAAATGGCAGAGACCTCCTGGCCCTCAAACAATCTGTCTCTCGAATACCTTATATAAAACAAGCCCTCGGGGATCTATTAGAAATTTCTCCTTTACAAAAAGACCAGAAAGCGGATCTGCGAAAAATTTACATGGCCTTGGATCCTCTGCAAGACATAGCAGATATCATAAATCGGTCCATAAGAGATGACTGCCCGATAATTCTTAGAGAGGGCAGACTGATAAAAGAAGGATTCAACAAAAGACTCGATGAAATTATTCATATTCAGAGAGATGGAAGGTCTTTTATAGCCGGGCTGGAAAACAAAGAACGGGAAAGAACCGGCATTACATCTCTCAAGATCGGATTTAATAAGGTCTTTGGTTATTATCTTGAGGTCTCAAAGGCCAAATCAGACAATGTACCTGGTGATTATATCAGGAAGCAGACCCTTGTGGCGGCGGAACGCTATATTACGCCGGAATTAAAGGATATAGAATCAAAGATCCTTAATGCACAGGATAGAAGGCTGGTTCTTGAATTTGAGCTTTTCATGGAGATCAGGTCTAAAGTAGCTGGAGCAGGAACTCGCTTACAGAATACAGCAGCGGCACTGGCAAAAATAGATTGTATCTCTTCTCTTGCAGAGGTGGCTGAACGATATAACTACGTGAGGCCAAAACTGGATCATGACGAAAGAATATTTATAAGCCAAGGAAGACATCCAGTTATCGAACATACACTGAAGGAAAGTTTTGTTCCCAATGACGTAGAGCTGAACCACCGCAATTCTCAGCTAGTGATTATAACCGGGCCCAACATGGCGGGTAAATCCACGGTCCTCAGACAAACCGCACTTATTGTCTTAATGGCACAGATGGGAAGTTTTGTTCCGGCAGAAAGTGCAATGATAGGTATGGTGGATCGGATATTCACACGCGTAGGTGCTACAGACTACTTGACTCGAGGCCAAAGTACGTTCATGGTGGAGATGACTGAGACTGCAAATATTCTTCATAACGCCACAAGCCGCAGCCTTGTGATCTTGGACGAGATCGGTCGAGGGACAAGCACTTACGATGGTCTTGCCATTGCCTGGGCAGTTGCGGAAAATTTATTGTACAAAGGCGAAAGAGGAGTAAAAGCTCTCTTTGCCACTCATTATCGTGAACTGACCGACTTAGCAAAAAAGTACGACAAGGTGCGCAATATGCATATAGCTGTTAAAGAGTGGGGAGATCAGATAACTTTTCTGCGACGGCTAGTGGATGGATTCACCAGTCGCAGTTATGGAATCCAGGTTGCTGCCCTAGCCGGTGTACCCGATTCTGTGATTAAAAGGGCCAAGGAGATCCTTAAAGGCATTGAAAAAAAGCCCTATATAAACAAAAAGGAGATGGCTACGGACCATTTATGTAATAGGAGACCTAAGCAACATCCGGCCCAAATGCCCTTACCACTTGTAACTGATTATGAAAGTGAACTTCGAGAAAAGATACTCTCAGCCGATATCAATAAAATGACCCCGCTAGAAGCCATTAATTACTTAGCAGGGCTTAAAGCCATAGCAAAAAAGTAAAAGGACAACATAAAGTCGCAAATTAACGTAAAAGTATGACTTCTGGAATCATGAACCTTTTAGTATCTGAGCATAATTGCGTCCAATTACGATTTTCTCTATATCTGTTTATTTTTGCTTTCCTATCAGGTGCCTTTTTATTAACGGATATAGAGTACGCAAATGCAAAATCAAAAAGCTCTGCTCTAAAAAGTACGAAATATACCTACCGTCAGGCCAAATCTGAATATGATCGCCTAGCCAGGGATTCCAGGCTTCGCACTCACAGAACAGCGTGGATCCGAGTAATCAAAAAATTCAGAACAGTGTATTTCACCTATCCTAATGATATTGATGTCGCCCCTAAAGCCCTTTTCATGATGGCCCGCTGCCACAGCGAATTATATGGATACTCAGGAGGCATTAAGGATATACAGGAGGCCATTGAGCGATATAAGGTCCTAATTGAGAGATTCCCTGAAAGTTATCTGGCAGATGACGCCCTTTACGACCTCGGAAACCTCTATAATCGTATCGGTAATATTAATCTAGCTCGAAAAGCATGGGAACGAATAGTTGAAGAATATCCCAAAAGAGATAAAGCCAGGATTGCCAAAAAAAAGCTGAAAATCTTAGGTCCTGGGGAGCAACAAAAAATAAAATCCCCGAAGCTGACAAGGTATAGTGAAGAAGAGCCTTCAAGCATCTCCAGCCCGCGTATTAGCCCGGATACAAAACCTGCTATTGTGCGTGAGGTAAGGCATTGGTCTGCTGCCGACTACACCAGGGTAGTAATTGATACAGCAGGCCCCGTATCCTTTACAGAAGGATATCTTCCTGCTGATAAGGCAAAATATCTTCCGGAACGTATTTATTTAGATCTAAAACCGGCCTTTATAGGAAAAAATTTCAAAAACGACATATCTATAGGGGATGGACTACTTAGGGGGGTAAGAATAGCACAATTTAATCGTAGCACGGTGCGGGTGGTATTCGATCTCAGGAACACCCATAAGACAAAGATCTTTTATCTTGAGGATCCCTTCAGGGTGGTAGTAGATGCCTTTGGAGAGAACTACTTTCAGAGGCCTTCGTGCCCTCCCCGGTCTCCCTTAATGCATAAATCAAAAGATGATGGTCCTTCTCTGGCACAACAGTTGGGTCTCTGTGTAAAACGAGTGGTGATAGATGCAGGCCACGGCGGAAAGGACCCTGGGGCTATCGGACCCACCGGTCTGAGGGAAAAAGACGTTGTACTCAAAATCGCAAAAAAAGTGGCTTTACAACTTAAAAAAGACCTGGACTGTAAGGTTATCCTTACCAGAGATGACGATCATTTCCTACCACTTATGCAAAGGACCGCCATTGCCAATGCCGAAAAGGCCGATCTTTTTTTGTCTATTCACGCAAACGCAGCCCCTAGCAGGGGAGTCAGCGGAGTTGAAACTTATTTTTTAAACTTTGCCCTAGATAAAGAGGCCATGAGTGTGGCAGCCAGAGAAAATGCTACATCCAATAAAAGAATAGGAGATCTTAAGCATATCCTAAACGACATAATGAAAAACACTAAGGTAGATGAGTCCTCACGCTTGGCAGGCTGCGTGCAAAGGGAACTTGTAAGGAACCTCAGAAAACAATATGATAAGGTGAAAAGCAAAGGAGTCAAACAGGCCCCTTTTTTTGTCCTTATAGGGGCAAGAATGCCATCGGTTCTTGTGGAAGTATCTTTTATAAGTAATAAGAAAGAAGAAAAACGCCTCAAAAACGACCATTATCTGAGCAGCGTAGCTGACGGAATCGTAAACGGAATTAAATTATATATAAATGATACTAAATTCGCTTATATACCCTGAAGGACTTAAAAAATTTCTAGATTAAGGACTTATGAACATCCAGTTTTTGATTCATAAAGAAAACCCATAATAACAGGTTGAATTTTGTTTTTCCTCTGCTAGAATAAATTATTATTTGTGGATTTTAAGCGTAGTTCTATTATAGTTGTAGAATATTAATTAAAACTATTTTGCGGGGAGGTATCTATGTATTGGGGAAATATGGGACTAAAAGTTTGTTTACTGGTGCTCATTTCTGTATTGAGCATGGGTCTTCTTGGCGGATGTTGTAAAAAACCGGTAAAACCCGTAGAAGGAGAACCACTTGTCACTGAGCAGATCGAAGAAGCAGATGTAAGCCCTGAAGAAATGCCGGGTATGGCTGAAGTTGGTATGGGTGAGACGGAAATCCAAGGCGAAGCCATAGAAACAGCTCCGGCCTTCGGGGAAACTATTTCCGAGGGCAGAACAAGCGCCCCTATGCACCCAGTATACTTTGATTTTGATCGTTTTAATATCCGTGATGACATGAAACCTATAATGGAAGAAAATGCCCTCTTCCTTCTCGATCATCCTGAAGTCAGGATAGAAATCCAGGGTAACTGTGATGAACGTGGTACCAATGAATATAACCTGGCCCTGGGAGAGAGAAGGGCAAAAGGTGCCCAGGCATACCTTGTCAATCTTGGTGTAAATCCAGATCGGATAGAAACTGTGAGCTTTGGTGAGGAGCAGCCTCTGGAACTAGGACATGACGAAGAAGCATGGGCAAAAAACCGCAGAGATGACTTTGTTATTATAAAGTAGTTAACAGTTAAAAATTTTGACATCTCAGAAAACTTTGACCACTGCGGTGTATAACAGCGCAGTGGTCATTATTTTATAAAATTGCCTTTTGGAAAGACTCTTAGTCTTATTCAATTTTAATGGCAAATTCCGTCAATGATTGAGTAATTTATCCATAAAAGACATGTAAATTATTAAAGAGGCCCAGGAGATAGTTATTGCCTTATGAATGGTCGCCTAAACTTAATATCTCTTCTACTGATTTTTCTGTGGACTGCATTCCTGTGCTGTGATGTAACTGCTGGAGAAACGGCACAGACAAAGGTAGCTGTTATCAATATGCAAAAAGTAATACGAAAATCCATGGCCGGCCAAAAGGCTATGGAAAATCTCGACAAAAAACTTACAAATTTGCAGGAAGAAATCAGAGTTAAACAAGACGAACTCAATGCATTTAAAGAAGAGATTGAAAAAAAGGGACCTCTAATGAATGAGATTGCCCGAGCAGAAAAAGAACGCGAATATAAAAAGGCCTTTCGAGATCTTCAAGATAAAAAAGAGGATGCCCAATTTGAAATGCGTCAGGCAGAGACCAAAAGTATGGAGCCATTACTCCATGAACTTGAAAAGGTTGTCGGCGACATAGGTAAGGAAGGTGGATACACACTCATTCTGGATAAAAACATGCCTGGCATTTATTTCATTAATTCTGATGTAGATATCACTGAAGAAGTCATAAAGGCCTATGATAATCAGGTAAAATCCAATAAGAAATAAGGGCAAAAAAATAGATCCTTATTTGAATTATCGCCTTCAAAATTGGAAACTTGAAATTAGTTAACAAGTCGCCCCGTCTTGAGTATTTAATCAATTTCAAGCTTCAAATTTTGATTTTTACTATCAAAATACAAGATCAACTGGCTTAAAAAGCTAAACTATTTTTCATGAAGCATGCCCATGTTTTATATAAATATAGAGAAACAAAACGAACTCACACAAAAACAGGTCTTTGAGCTAAAGACCATGTGGAATAGATGCGCCAGCCGCATTATTCTTTCTACTACTCTTGCAAAAAGCGGTCATCCGGGCGGCTCTCTTTCTTCCCTGCACACACTGCTTGTGCTTTACAGCATAATTAAACATCGCCCGGCGGAACCCCTCTGGCCAGACCGTGACCGGGTAGTCGTTAGCATCGGGCATATTTCTCCATGCGTCTACAGCGTACTAACTGAATTCGGCTATTTCCCAGAGGAAGATTTCCTTACCGAATTCCGTCGTGCCGGTTCACCCTGTGCAGGCCATGTAGAACAAACCATGCCTGGAATTGAGTGGAATACCGGAAATTTAGGACAGGGACTTTCAGTAGGCACAGGCATATGTCTTGCCCAAAATCTTCTTGGTCGGCCGGGCAAAACGATCGTCCTCATGGGTGATGGAGAACAGCAGAAAGGGCAGATAGCCGAAGCAAGACGTTTTGCAACAAAGTTCGGACAAGGAAATCTGATAGGTGTGGTCGACAGAAATCATCTTCAGATTGGAGGCTCTACTGAAGTGGTCATGCCTGTGCGGGTAAGAGATGAATATACTGCTGCGGGGTGGAATGTACTGTATGTGCCGGATGGCCATGATTTTCAAGCCATATTCAAGGCACTGAAGAGGACATGGGCAAATGACGGTCTTGTATCTGACCGCCCCACTGTCCTGATCATGCGTACTGTTATGGGAAAAGGTATCTCCTTTATGGAGAACAAAGCAAAGTATCATGGATCTCCATTGCCAGAGGAGGATGCCAAAGCAGCCTTGAGAGAATTAGGTCAAGATCAGGACCTACTTGAGATGTGGTTAAATAACAGGGCGAAACACAAAATAAGAGGTACTAACAAAAAACGAGAAATCAACTATCCATTTATTGATTCGGGTAAACCCATTGTATACGAAACTGGGAACAAAACAGATTGCCGTTCTGCATATGGCGCGGCATTAAAGGATCTAGCGCAAAGAAACAATGTTCCCGGGTCTATTCCAAAGATTGTGGGATTTAGCTGTGATCTGGAAGAATCAGTAAAGATGCAGGGATTTCACAGCGTCTCCCCCAGAGCCTTCATAGAGACAGGCATACAAGAGCATCACGCGGCTACCTGTGCTGGAGCAGTGAGCAGGGAAGGACTGGCTACCTTCTTAAGCACCTTTGGTGTCTTTGCTACGGCGGAGACTTATAACCAGCATCGCTTGAATGATCTCAATGAAACGCATCTTAAAATTGTATCTACTCACTTGGGACTGGACGTAGGAGAAGATGGTCCAACCCATCAAAGTCTAGATTATGTTGGACTCTTTAATAATCTATTTGGCTTTTCCATATTCATGCCGGCAGATCCAAATCAAACTGACAGGATAGTCCGTTATGTAGCTACTAATCCAGGCAATACCTTCGTGGGTATGGGAAGGTCCAAACTATCAGTTATTACCACAAAGGACGGAAAGCCCTTTTATGACGAGGATTATGAGTTTCAGCCTGGACGAGCTGACTGGTTGAGACGGGGAGATAAGGCCACTTTTCTTACTTATGGCTCCGTCATATCTCAGGTTCTCAAAGCATGTTCAATTCTTGACTCAGAAGGTCTTTCAGTAGGGGTGCTCAATATGGCCTCTCTAAAGCCCATAGATAAAAAATCAATACTCGAGGCAGCCGAGAAAGGACCCATGATGACGGTTGAAGATCACATAGCCCATACTGGTTTGGGCGCCATAGTGGCGCAGGAACTTTTAATGGCCGGTGTGCATCAGCAGCTCCTTACTATAGGTGTGACACATTATAGCTCTTCAGGCAAACCAGATGATCTATATCGCCTTCAGCACCTCGATGCCGAAAGTCTTGTCAAAAAGGTAAAAGAACTCTTATGTTAGCTGCATGAGGATGGACTTCGCTGACAGGAGAAACAGTATCCACAGGAGTTTTAAAATTTTTCCCCGTGCTGTTATTTAATCATCAGAGATAAGCTTTAGATAGCTATCTAAAGCTCTCAACCATATCCGTCTCAGCAGACCTGAATCAAGGTTATTGTTACCATAGACTGTTAAAGGGGCCGCAATCAACCTCTTCCTCACTCACTCATCAGGAACTCTCAATCTCTCCGTAATCCAATTATTTATTACCGCTGGCACAGCTGTTAGCTTGTATATAGAAAAACCTTAACATCTTAAATGATCTGGTCGATATAAGCTTTAGAGCTTTAAGTCCAGGAATCTTGGTTAATAGTTTACGCGTCTTTATTACAAAATTGCTTTTTATCTTTTGGGGAGTTTAACCGTGGCTGATCTAATACTGACCAAATCGGTCCTGGATAAAACCAAAATAGAGATAGAAAATGCCCTCATTAGGGCAGGCGTCAATACTGTTCTCCTGATTGACGAAGCAGGCAATGTTGTGACTGCTTGCAAGCACAAAAATTGCGATCTTGATACCACTTCTCTCGCTGCACTGGCAGCAGCAAACTTTGGTGTTACTGCACAAATTGCAAAGCTTATAGGGGAAGATGACTTTGCACTCCTGTTTCACAAAGGGAAAAAAGAGAGCATACACTTTGCACGAATAAGTAACGATTTAATTCTGGTAACAATATTTGGAGAAAATGTCTCCTTGGGCTTAGTAAGATTAAGGGTCGCACAATTGGCAAAAACCATAGAAAAGGCATTTGCCCAAATTAATTAAATATGGCGCTAATAAATCTGAGCAAAAAAGAAATACACTGCAAGATAGTTTATTACGGTCCCGGACGATGCGGTAAAACAACGAATTTGCTCTATATATACAATGCAATGAATAATCAGGCCCGAAGCAAAATGCTTACTATTGAGACAAAAGGAGAAAGGACACTTTTTTTTGACCTTCTTCCCTTAAATCTGGGGAAAATAAATGGCTTTAATATAAGAATCCAGCTTTACACAGTTCCAGGACAAATCATTTATAAGGCTACACGGAAACTGGTCCTTAAGGGTGTGGATGGTCTGGTTTTTGTTGCTGACAGTCTCAAGGTACGTCAGGCGAAAAACAGGGAAAGTCTTCAAGATTTACACCAAAATCTCCTTGACTACAATCTAAATAAAGAAGAAATCCCAATCATTTTGCAATTCAATAAACGTGATCTCGTAACTACATCCATACCGACGTTGACTAGAGAAGAGCTTGAAATAGATCTGAACAGCGAACTTAATACAAAGATTTTTGAAGCAGCGGCTATTAAAGGAACAGGAGTCTTTGAAACACTGAAAGAAATAAGCAAAAGGACTATCAAATATGTGGCAACAAAACATCTTTCAATAAATCAGTAAAAATAAATTCTCAGATTGTAAACCTCTATACTCTTTGATCGGTGAGAATAATCAGTCGAATTAGTTTTTAAAACATACAAATAGAAGGAGAACAATCATGGATCAGACAAAGAAAAATCCTGATCCCGAAGACTTCGCTAAAAATGTAGAAAGTACTATTGACGAACTGTTTTGTGTATCAAGGCAGATAGAAATAGACCCTTTAACTAATGAAGTTAAGGAGTTGTCTCAAGATAAAACAGATAAAGGGCATGGCCTTCAGATTCTCGACCAGGTAGAAAAGCACTCTGAAACAATTAAGTTCTCAGATACCACAGAGACGGAAGAACCTGCTGAACAGATAGAAAATTCCATTAAAGAAAAGATATTGGAATCGGGCTCAGATCTGGAGCTCGAAGAAAAAGATACTAAAGAGGCGAATCTGGAACAACAATTCAGCCAACTCAACCAACTGTTGTTGACCTTGGAGTGGGAGGTCAACCAGAAACAAGCATTATCAGCTAAAAATCTGGTAGAGACAATACAGAAAAATCCAAAGATAGAGGCAGACAAAAAACTCCAGGAATTGCTCAATCTTATGACAAAGCTCCTTGAAGGAATAGTTGATCATCCTGAAAAAATGCCTACTTTCAGCCCCGATGTCTTGAAACGAGGTCTTGACACCTTAAAAATCCTTGTCTGGAATAAAGGGCATGACCCAAGCGCTGAAAATGAGGCCTTTAGATCCGTAAAAAAAGAACTGGAATCAGCTATAGACATGGATGTATCTGAAATTGACCAACAGGTATGCGGAAAGGCGGTTTCAGGGCACCTGATTGAAGAGGGCGACACACTTGATTCAGTTACAGAACATGATGTACAAAATAACGCCCAAAAAGAGAAATCCTCCTATCAAAAGGGATATATCAGCAGTTCCATTTCAGAGGTGAATATACTGGAAAAAGCGGCAGCTATTGAGACGGCGTCCTCTGAAAATTCGGTCCTTGGATGTGCAGTCAAATCCCATATCAAAATTCTTGATGACTGCATAAAATATATCCAACCAGTTGAAAAGCTCCTTGCCCAAACTCAAGGTATGGAAAAGCTGCATCATTTTCAGCGAAATATTAAAAACAGGCTTGAAGAACAAAAAAAGATATTGGGGAAGGCATTAGCGGGCTATTATGAACCATCTTCTGATATGAGTAATTATGCTACTCAACGGATCGAAGATATTACCGTAGAAATTGACAACGCAGAAACACCCCCGGTGAGCACTTCCTGCCCTTGGAATGAACTTTTGACTGGCCAATGGGATCAAAAGCAAGTTGCATTTATACCTGAACATGTCGCATTTACAGGGCCGCTCCCCTTTTGGACAAAAAAAGGACTTAAAAATTCGAAAACCTTTAAATTAAAGAAGCTCAGGGCCTGGCCATGGACAAAAATCCAGCCACTGATGCATGGGAAATTGTCAAATCAGAAAGAATCAGAACTTATAAAGCTCGAATTTCCCGTACTGCAAAAATCAATTTCATCTTCCGAAAACTCTCAGTCCTCAGACCTGACTGAATTAGTCGTCCTATTCAAAGATAATAAAGGACTTGTGCTCCTAATGGACACACAGTTAAAAACCATTTCTATAACTCCTGAGTATTCCTGGAAACCATCCATAAAGAACGATGGACAATGGGTTGGCAATCTGAGTATAGATAACAAAGAAATATACGTGGCAACAATGGAAAGCCTTTTAAATACACTGCCAAATGAATAATAATACTTCAACTTCAAACAATTTAGAATCCATGTTAGCGGAAGCCGATCTTTATTATAGCCAAGGTCTCAATGAAGAAGCCCGCATTATCTGTTTAAAGCTTCTACAAATGACCGATGATAAATCTAAGCCTGTCCGTACTGAAATAGAATCCCGCCTAAAAAAACTCCAGCTTGATGGTATTGGAACCGTACAATCAGGAGAGATAAATTTCTCCACGAGCCTTGAAGATCTTAAACCTGAAGACCTAAAAGAATATCAGGACAACAAATTCAGTAGTTGTATAGGCCTCATAGATACCGGCTTTTATTTGGAGGCCATAGAAGAATTAAAAACCTTACTTAAAGCAGAATACAGACCAGGGGTAACTCGAGCAAAAATCGGAGAATCATATCTACAGGTAGATATGCCCTTTGAGGCACTTGATTATTTAGAAAAAGCGCTTGAGGACACGCAACTGTCCAAAGAAGAAAGGCTGGATGTACTATATCAGTTAGCACTTACCCATGAGCGAACTGGTGCGATGCCTAAGGCTATTGAGGCGCTTGAGCAAATCATCCGCCTTGATCCTTCATTTAGAAATGCCAAGCAGAGGCTTGAGGGCCTTTCCCAAACCGCTCAGGAATACGGCCGTTTCTATTATCTGATTCGCAATCAGTCCATATCTAAGGAACAACTTAGCAGGACCAAAGAATTAGCCAAACAAGGGAAAAAATCCATAGAAAGTATTCTGCTAAACCAGTTTGGCGTAGATAAAACGGAACTTGGCCGCTCACTTAGCGAATATTACCGATGTCCCTTTGTGGAATTTGACGAACTGGAAGTAGGAAGCACGCCTTCTTGCGTACGCGGTATCAAAGAACACTTTTTCAGGACCAATGCCTGTGCACCTATTAGCGAAAAAGCAGGGACCCTTACAGTTGCATTAGATAACCCCCATGATCTGGCAAAGACAGATAATATTAGAAGGGTCCTCAAGGCCAAAAATTTTCAATTTGCAGTAGCACTGAAGGAAGATATCAACAGATTCATAGACTATTTCTATGGGAAATATTCTACAGAAGGATCTGATGACGATGTCTTTGAACAACTGGAACTGGTTGAAGGGGATACAGAATTTGAGGAAGAGGATGATAGCTTAGCATCAGAAGCTGATAGCGTAGTAGTACAGATAGCTAATAAAACTATAGAGGATGCCTTTCAGCGCAGGGCTTCTGATATACATATTGAATCCTTGGCAGGCAAAAGGGGTGCCCTGGTCCGTTTCAGAATTGATGGCGATTGCATGCGCTATCAGACCATTCCATATAACTATAAGCGGGGTATACTGTCCAGAATTAAGATCATGTCTAACCTTGACATTGCCGAAAAACGCCTGCCACAGGACGGAAAAATAAAATTCAAGACTCGATCTGGAAAACCCCTGGAACTGCGCGTAGCCACAATTCCTACAACAGAAGGCAATGAAGATGTCGTACTGAGGTTACTGGCCTCTTCTGATGCTATGCCGATTGATCGCATAGGGCTCCTTGATCAAAACCTTGAACAACTAAAGCAGCTTTTGCAATTGCCGTATGGACTTATATTGGCAGTCGGTCCTACCGGGTCAGGAAAAACAACCAGCCTGCATTCTGCGCTTGGTTATATAAATCGACCTGAAAAAAAAATCTGGACAGCCGAAGATCCTGTAGAAATCATGCAGGAGGGATTACGTCAGGTACAGGTAAAACCCCACATCGGCCTGACTTTTGCTCGGGTTCTCAGGGCCTTTCTAAGGGCTGATCCGGATGTAATAATGGTGGGCGAAACCCGAGATGAAGAAACTGCTATAACAGCGATAGAGGCATCCCTTACAGGTCATTTAGTCTTTTCGACTCTCCACACCAATTCCGCCCCTGAGACAGTTACAAGGCTTTTAGGTATGGGAATGGACCCATTCAATTTTGCTGATGCCCTTTTAGGTGTCTTGGCCCAAAGGCTTGTAAAAAGACTTTGCCCCAAGTGTCGTGAAGCATATCAGCCTGATGACGATGAAAAAAAACATATTTTACATGAATACGGATTTCATCCAACTCATCCATTGGAACTATCAAGGCTCAATGACATAACCCTTTACCGGCCCAAGGGCTGCCAATATTGCAATAAGACCGGTTTCAGAGGCAGGATTGCAATACACGAACTACTCATATCGGATGACGGTCTTAAAAAACTCGTACAAGAGAAAAGGCCAGTGGGAGAGATACGGGAGTATGTAATGAACCAGGGAATGTTCACCCTGAAACAAGACGGGATACAAAAGGTCTTAAATGGAGACACAGATCTCAAGCAGATTAAAGCAGCCTGCTTAAGATAAAGTAAAAGTACATAATTTTATAGTTCACCAAAAATTACCCAAATAAAATTTAAAATCATGTTAAAGGACATTTAGCCAGAGGACTGTATACAGGTCCCTGTTGGGTCAGCTGGCTTTTATATACTGTTACTTCTTTTACTGTGAAAGGCTCTAATAAGATCTCATCTTTAAAGAATACTTCAAGAAGCCTTAAAAGTCTATGTGAAGAACGAACTCGGCCTACAGTCAGATGAGGCCTGAAAGTATATTCTTCCCGTGGGAAGCCCTTTCCCTCCAAAGCTGTTTCTATACTTTTTTGCAACCTGCGCATAAGATCAGTTTTGCCTCCGATTCCTATCCATAGTACTCGGGGTCGCCTAAAATTTGGAAAGATACCCGTACTATTTAAAAACAAAGGAAAGCATCTATAAAGGCAACAGATCTCTTTGCAGGCAGCTATAACATTTTCAGTGCTGGCTCCCTGTATTTCGCCCAAAAATTTGAGTGTCAAATGCATATTTGATGGATAGATCCACCTCACATCCGCCTTCATAGACTTCCAACGGCATTGATGTGCCTCAAGTATCTTGCGCTGTGCACTAGGCAGATCTATTGCAATGAAAGTACGCACCATAACTTAAATGCAGCCTCAGCACATTGAGAGCGGTTTCCGCTGCCAAAATTTGTATCATTTGTCTTGTACCAGTAAATTGGAATCGTTCGGCTACTGTTCGTTGCGGAGTTGATAAAGCAATATAAACTGTGCCCACAGGTTTTTGAGTAGTACCTCCTGATGGACCGGCAATGCCGGTAATAGCAAGGCTATAGCCTGTACCGGTCAAGCCTTTTACCCCATTTGCCATTTCTGTGGCAGCCTGGGAACTCACCGCGCCGTACAGAGATAATGTCTTGGGAGAGACCCCAAGAAAATCTTCCTTCGATTTATTGCTATAGGTGATTACTCCCCCCTCAAACCATCCTGAACTGCCGGGAATGCTGGTCATACGTTGACTTACTAGACCTCCTGTACAGGACTCAGAAAGGGAAAGAACACATCCTTTTCCTAAAAGAAGTTTACCTACTACCTCTTCAAGAGTTTCTTGGTTGACAGCAACTACATGTATGCCTAGCATCTGTTCTATGGTGTTACAGGCCATATGAAAAATTTCAGCGACTTTCTCTGAATCCGGGCCCTTTACCGTGGCAGTTACATTAACTTCTGGGAAATTAGGGTAATAACCAATGCTCAAGCCATCCTGGCTGGATTCAAGCTTTTCAAAAAGGTTGTTTATCTCTGTCTCTGAGAGACCAAATACTTTGAATGTCTGCTGCCTAATATATATTTTTTCGGGAACAAATCTGCTAAGCATGGGGATAACCCTGTTTATTAGATGATCTTCCAACTCCTTGGGCACTCCGGGCAGAAAAAAAAGAGGTATGTCTTGGTGGATTAAGAGATATCCTGCAGCACGACCCTCAGGGTTCAAAACTTCAGCTCCTTCAGGTAACCATGCCAACTTTTCCCGCAGAAAAACAGAATTAGCAGACCTCTGTTTTGCCCGCCTGATCTTCTCTAAAATTATCTCATTCAAGACCTGAGGACGTCCTAATGCCTTAGATGTAACCTCGTTTGTTATATCATCGGTAGTAGGACCGAGTCCGCCGGTAATTATAACATATTTTGATCTCTTTATTGCTGCCAGCAAGCATTCTTCAATATCATCAGGATTATCACCAATGGATGTTATACGGGTCACCTGGCAGCCAGCAGTAAAAAGCTTATTTGCCGCAAAGCTGGCAGTGGTATTTAATACCTTGCCAGATACAAGTTCATCTCCTATAGCTATAATCTCACCATTCATGATTGATTACCCTTGAGAATCAAAAAATATAGCATCTTTGTATAAAACCAAAAAATGTAAAATTTTACTAAAGCGCCTAAAGTTAAAGGGGAAAACCTCCATATTATTAAGAGCCCAAGATTGTAGAATTTCCTGTCTTTAGTTCATTTAAGGCATTTTAGAAGCTTAAATTACACAGTCTCCAGAGCAAATTTGCCATAACACCGGCTGCAACATCATCGAGAACAATACCCCATCCCCCGTGTACAGATCTATCTATATATCTGATTGGGAAAGGCTTCCATATGTCAAAAAAACGAAAAGCCAAAAAAGCAATTATAACCAAACGAGTTTCAAGAGGAGCACCTGCAAGAGCCACTGCCATGCCGACTATTTCATCTAATACTATTTGAGATGGATCTTTATGTTCCAGTAAGAGCTCTGCCCTGCCCGAAATCCATACAGAGATCAAGATAACAAATCCAAGAGAACATATTTCCAGAAAAATTGGAAGATGACCGAGAAGCCAGTGCAGAATGATACCGAGGAGACTTCCGAATGTGCCAGGGGCAAGGGGAATTAAACCAAGAAAAAGTCCACTTGCCAAAAATAAAACTGATCTATCTTTGAAATTCAAGGTCTTTGTCGCCACTTGAATCTTAAGGTACGACTGGTCCTTCTTCATATATGAAATTTTCAACCGGTATCTGAGTCACCGACTGATAAACCTTACTTAAGGGGATATTAAACCGGCGTGCTACTTTTTTGCATGCTTCATACTCAGGAGAAATTATGCACTGCCCATCAGGCCTGGTAATCAATTTGGCTCGCACATTACCCCAATAGGTTGGAACCATGCCATTCCTTCTAGGCAAAATGTACCTCAAGCACCTGTTCAGACGTACTCCTGAAGTAGTAGATTCCTCAAAAAGGATCTTACTGAGATTATTTTCATGACCGGGTTTTGCTAAGACCGTAAGCTCAATACCTGGGCGATTTTTTTTCATATGTATTGGACACATTACAACGTCCAGGGCCCCCGCAGCAAATAAGCATTCTATAAGATATTCATACCACTCAGGGTTCATATCATCTATGTAGCTCTTCAACTCTACTACAACCCGTCTCTTTTCCGATGTCTGGGCTTCACCGAGCCATATACGAAAGAGGTTGGGCCATTGGAGAATATCTACCGAACCAGCGCCGTATCCAATTTTTTCCGCTTTCATCTCGGGAAAGGTGCTAAAATGATCTGTCAGAACCTTTATCAAGGCACCTCCGGTTGGTGTAACAAGTTCCCATTCTCCATCTACTCCATAAGTAGGCACATTTTTCAGCAAATCAGCACAGGCAGGTGCAGGCAGAGGCATTCTGCCGTGTTCACAATTTATCCATCCTCTGGTTACAGGAATAGGAGAACAGTAAATTTTTCCAATAGAAAAATAGTTTAAACCGCTAATGGTACCAAGAATATCCACCAATGTATCTACGGCTCCGATTTCATGAAAATGCACCTCTTCTAATGAACAGCCGTGTACCTTGGCCTCTGCATGCGCAAGGCTGTGGAACACCTTTAGAGAAGGTCGGATTATTTCGGGTCTCAAATCAGCAGCTTTAAGAATTGTCTCCACGTCATGTAGATTCCTGAATGGCTGGGGGCCGGATGCGGTAACCCTGACCTGAATACCCTTTATCCCTGCCCTTTTCGTTTCCCGGATCTCAACTGCTGTATTCTTGAGACCCAATCTCTCTGGTAGAGATAATAATTCTTCATCAGGCCATCCTGCATCAATAAGCGCCCCTAAAAACATGTCTCCACTGATACCAGAGAAACAATCAAGAAAGGCTTGCCTCATTTATGTTACTCCTTAAGATTATATGTATTCAAATATCAAAGGCCTAAACTGATGAAACCGAAAAAAAGCAATTGCAGACTTTACAGTAATATTAAATATGGAATGAGCAAAAGCTGTCCATTACCCAGACATATAATGCAGGATAAAACCAGTTGCCTTGACGGTAACAGGAAATATCAGAAGTTGAAGGACCTGCGGTTAAGATAACGGTAAAAATCGACAAATTGGCCTGAGAAAGTAAATATGCTGGTACAGATCCTCTATTATTGGAATACATTTAACAGACCAAACCGGCTAGAATATGGCTCATAACTCTGAATTCAGCATAACTGAGAGATAATAATCACAATAAGAATAACAAACCCTCGGGGGACTTGAGCTATATACATCGTAGGCTATATTCACTCTTCCTTTTGACCCTTTTGAATAATTGTATCTCTCCGCCAGTTCCAGTCATCTTTGTAAGGATAGTCTATTGTGAAGTGCCCTCCCCTGCTCTCCTTTCGCTTGCTAGCTGAGATAATGATAAGCTCCGCAACCTGTGCAAGATTCCTAAGTTCTATAAAATCCCTAGTTAGAATATACTCCCAGTAATGCTGCTGGATCTCTTCAAGAATAGGTAAAAGGCTCTGTCTGGCCAATGTAAGTCTTTTTGTGCTACGGACAATGCCGACATAGTTCCACATTAGACGTCTAATTACATCCCAATTATGAGATATAAGAATAGCCTCCTTTAAATCCACAGCTCCCCGGATTTCCCATGGAGGCACAGGGGAAAACAATTTCTTCTTCAAACCAGGAAACACCTCGCTGATTTTCAGAAAAGCCCGGTGAGACATGGCAAGAGCTTCGAGAAGGGAGTTTGATGCCAGCCGATTAGCACCATGCAGACCTGTGCATGCAGTCTCTCCCGATGCAAAAAGGCCTCCAAGATCTGTCTCCCCATAGCTGTCGGTAACAACCCCTCCACACATGTAGTGAGCCGCCGGCACGACAGGTATCGGCTCTTTTGTAATATCGATACCAAACCCTAGACAGGTCTCATAGATATTTGGAAAACGCTCTCGAACAAAAGCAGGAGAACGATGACTAATGTCCAGATATACACAATCCTTTCCACTATTCTTTAATTCAGTATCTATTGCCCTGGCGACTATATCTCTTCCCGCAAGCTCCTTCTGTTTAGCATCATATTTCTCCATAAAGGGTCTGTATTCAGGGTCCAACAGCCTAGCGCCTTCTCCTCTGAGAGCTTCTGATATAAGAAAGTTTTTTGCCTTGTGATGATAAAGACACGTGGGATGAAACTGCACAAATTCCAGATTGGCGATCCTGGCTCCGGCACGGTAGGCTACAGCTACGCCATCACCCGTGGCTACATCAGGATTACTGGTATATAGATAAACCTTGCCGGAGCCACCCGTGGCAAGCACTGTAATTGGGGCGAGAAAAGTGTGAATCTCACCTGTTGCTACTTCCAGCAAATAGGCCCCCAAACAACGTTCCTTTTTTGTGCCGCTGGGTGAATATGACTTGATCATGCTTTCAATAATAAGGTCAACTGCAACATAATCTTCAAGGACCTTAACAGAAGGCAGACTTTCGACACTATCCATCAATACCTTCTGAACAGATCGCCCGGTATAATCCCCAACATGCACTATACGGCGCCTAGAGTGTTCACCTTCCTTTCCCAGATCCAGCGTATCGGAATGCGGTTCCTTGTTAAATTCCAAGCCAAGTTTCTCTAACTCCCTTATATGATCAGGGCCTTGCCTGACTATCATCTCTACTATATCTTCATGGCATAGACCATCGCCTGCGCGCTGGGTATCCTGTTGGTGCAGGTCAAAACTATCATCATTGCCAAAAACACAGGCTATTCCGCCCTGGGCCAAACTCGTAGCTGTATCGGATGCGGCCTTTTTTGTAACTACCGTTACCTGGCCCAGAGGGGCAAGTTTTATTGCGAGACTCAGCCCCGCTATTCCGCTCCCTATAATCAAAAAATCGGTTTCAAATTGCATATAGACAGATCCTTTAGTTTTCTATATCGATAAAACCTCTGAAGACCCAAAAACTGCTGGAAATCGTATGACAAATTTTTGAGGGAAAGGCCAATATGATACTTCCTCATTATTGAAGGGGCATGGCCTCTGATTCACTGGGAAACATGAAATATTATCTTATTCCTCAAAGGCGGTTTAGACCATGATTTCGATCTTACATGTTTTGACATTGCATTACAGCAGACGGGGAAGAGTTCGTCTTGAAAGACCCAGGATAAATTTTTTCAGTCTGTGACATCATATCTAAGCTAATAAGTCACACATCAGAACTTTACAGCTTTAGCGCTTTTACTTGAAACTCGATTTAAGTAGATACCAATCAATCTCCTGCCTTATAAAAGGCAACAAACGCTCTATATGTCATAAACAGATCACTCTTATGTGCAATCTCAAATGGGGAATGCATATTAAGTAAAGGAGGTCCTATATCGACAATGTCCAGACCTCGCTGGGCTAGATATTTGGCTACAGTACCTCCTCCACCTTCATCAACTTTTCCTAGTTCCCCCGCTTGCCAAACCACCTTTGCCTCATTCCACACACGCCTCAACCAGTTAACATATTCAGCATGAGCATCATTTGCTGAATACTTTCCACCTGAACCAGTATATTTCGTCAAGCAGACCCCGTGTCCAATCAGCGCATCATTATGTTCTTCATGGACTTCTTTATAATCGGGATCTATACCAGCCGTAACATCTGCCGAAATGGCCTTGGACGCAATAAGCATTCGTACGAGACTATCTGCCTCGATTTGAAGCCCGCCGTTCCGCATGAGATCATACAATACCGCCTCAAAAAAACTGGATTTAGCCCCTGTATTTCCGTCACTACCTATCTCCTCCTTGTCCAGAAAGAGAGCAACTGACGTAAATTGCGGTTCCTCAAGTTCAAGAATGGAATAAAGAGAGGCATATGCACAAGATCTATCATCCTGCCCGTAGGCACCTATAAACGCCCCGTCAAGGCCGACATCCCTTGGATTACCTGCAGGAACAATTTCCAATTCCGCACTGATTAGATCCTCTTCCACTAGGCCGTATCTTTCGTTCAGAATCCTCAAAATACGTAATTTTACGCCATCTTTAAGGTCCTCAGGACCTAAAAGGGGTAAACCCCCTATCAATACATTAAGTTTCTCTGCCGGGATGGCCTCTGAAATCTTTTTGTCATCCTGCACCTTGCGGGAGAGATGTGGCAAAAGATCATTTATTATAAGAACAGGATCATCAGGATTTTCACCAAGCTTGACATGAATTACTTTTCCGTCCCCCTTAAGTGCCAAACCATGGATAGCCAGAGGGCGGGCTACCCAGTGAAATTTTTTGATCCCTCCGTAATAATGTGTCTTCAAAAAAGCCATTTCCAGATCTTCATAGATGGGATTTTGTTTCAGGTCCAAACGGGGGGCATCTATATGTGAAGCAATGATCCTGACACCATTACTGACAGGTGCCTTACCTGTTACAGCCAGAGCAACTGCCTTTCCTCTGAAATTCCATAAAACTCGACTGGAACCGGATCCGGCCTGTTTAAAGGGCGCAAAACCTTTCTCCTGCGCCATGTTTACAATAATATTAACAGACTCGCGTTCGGTCTTTGCCTGACCTATAAAGTCTTTATACTTGTCTGCATACAAAAAAACCCTCTTTCGGTCTTTGGCCGTAAGCTGCGGCCAAACAGGTCTACGGCTACGGCATAGGCCCTTTTCAAGGCGTTTACAATCGGTTTTAGAAAAACGCTTTTCATTCATTTTCTTTTCCTCATTCTA
>CAZPDU010000253.1:0-2202 GCA_964585405.1 uncultured Thermodesulfobacteriaceae bacterium
AAATTTATCATCAGACTCGACAGTATATGGGCGAATATTCGCCGGTTTCTCGTCATTTTACTACTCCTTTTAAAAAGTGGTCTTAAACTGTGACCAATACAAACCATGCGCAGACATTGTTTTTAATATTATTTCTATGATATTCCTTATAAAAAGACAAGCGAATATCAATAAAAGTAAAATTAGTAGCAGACAAACACAAGATGAAAAAAGATCCATGGTAACAGATAGTTAACTTTTTTTAACAGCTTTTATTATTAACCAGATTGAAAATTACTGTTATGTCTTATAAATCGCTCAAGGCCCGGACAAATCGATTATTAAAAATAGCTTTTGCCGAAAGGCATTTTTTTTGAGATTGTGACATAAAGGCTTTCAGTGCCTCCTCAAAAAAGAAAACACTGAACAATTATATATTTTCAAAAACAAATCAAAAGATTATACTAGGTTTTCTGCTGACAATAGAGAAAACAATGCAAGGCAGTTCCGCCTGATTTAAGATGCCTTTTATTTCTCGTCGCAATAAGGTGCGGAAGTAAAGACGACTGTTCGAATAGCTGTCATATCAGAATATATATGTTACCAGTTAATAAGATGGCTATGGGCAGTATAATAAAATCAAACTGAAATTAATTATCGATGTCAAGCCAGCTTTAGCAACTTCAAGGAGACGTAATGAAACTGACTGATTTATTACCCCTGGAATCCTGGAAAGCCCTCGAAGAAGAAATCTTTGCCCGCTCTGGTCTTCAGTCCAGTGTATTCGACGTTGACGGATTCCGTATTACGGATACCAAACACTGGGCCAACCGGCTCTGCCCTGTGATCAAGGCAGATGACCGCGGCCAGACCTATATATGTGCAGTAGCACATATGAATCTGGCCGCCATAGCCAGGCGCACCAAAGAGCCGGAAATCGGCGAGTGCGATGCAGGCCTGTCCAAGATGGTAGTCCCTATCTTTTATGGCGATGAATTTCTCGGTGCCGCTGGTGGCTGCGGCCTGCGTTTGGACGAGGGTGAAGTAGACACTTTCATGCTCAACAAGTTACTCGATTTGCCAGAAGAACGTACCAGGGCCCTCTCTGATGACATAGCAAGCATGAGCACGGCTCAGATGAAGGAGCTGGCTGACTTTATCAAGGATTGGCTTGATCAGCACATCCCTGAAGCCAAGTGAGTCTTTGCGGCTTGTCTATTCAAATGACTGTTGCACATAAACCTGTACGCTAAAACCACATAAAATAACAGAATACCGGGAATATGCTGCATAGGGTTTGATACAATAAGGCGCTTTTCCTATAAAATTCAGATGTTCACAGGCATTATAAGACTATGGCAAAAAGAGAGTGTGTTACAGCCAAATGGCTTGGTAACATGGCCTTTGAAGCAGAAGTCAACGGGCATAAAATAGTACTGGATGCAGAACCTCAAGTAGGAGGAGAAAACCGTGGGCCACGCCCGAAACCTTTTATGCTGGTAGCGCTTGGTGGCTGCACGGCAATGGACGTTATCTCAATACTGAAAAAAATGCGGGTGGAGGTAGAAAAATTTAATGTCCGCGTTGAGGGCGACCTCACTGAAGAACATCCTAAACAGTTTTATAATATGCATGTGATTTTTGAATTTACGGGGAAAAACCTGCCGATGGAAAAGCTGCAAAAGGCCGTGAAATTATCCGAAGAGCGGTATTGCGGCGTTAGCGCGGTTTATAAAAAAATAATAAAATTAACATCTGAAATAAGGGTCCTTGAATTATGATTTCTTTACATAGGCCGAATGCTATATATATCAAGGATAAGGAACAAACTTTACACCCCACCACACGGCTTCGACACCGCAGCCGCGAATAACAAAAAATTCGACAGGCAAATGAACCCCTGGCAGGCGAAAAATCACCGGCGGGCTTTTTGCAAATTATTCAGGGTCGATCGTTACTGATGTCAAAATTCAAGGTTTCACCTGGACTCAGTTCATATTCCTTTCCATGGAATCCGACCCTTGTGGCCTCCAGCTCACATTTGTCACAGGCAATAGACAGGGAATTCGGTGTGGCGGTGATATCAAACCAGTTGCCCCTGTATTTAATTTTCATACGGATTTTCTCCAATCCCTGAGGGATATCCGGATTGAAAAATAGAATGTCGTCATGAAACTCTAGTCCTGTATAGCAACGCTGCAAAATGTCCACTGTTCCCGCCAT
>CAZPDU010000254.1:0-15499 GCA_964585405.1 uncultured Thermodesulfobacteriaceae bacterium
TCCTTGAGGGACGTCAAGTAAGCCCTCACCTTACCGACAAGTAATTTTGTTGTATGTTCAGATACGTGAGAAATTACAAATTTTGTCTGCCGTCATGGTGGATACCTGGAGTCCTGAAACATTCATTTATAGTTTTGGCAACGACAATATGTCTGACCTCTGCCCTGATATTTTTCATAATAGGTCATTTCAAGATAAATACCGACCTCACTGAAATGATCTCAAATGAGCTGCACTTCCGTAAGGTCGCAAAAATATTTCACGATGCATTTCCTGCCTTACACAACACCATCGTTGTCGTGATAGAAGCTGATACCCCCGAACAGGCCGCACAGGCAAGGGACCTTCTGGCACTTAATCTGCGCAGTGAGAGCAGCATTTTTAAATCCGTTTATACACCGGGAGGGGGCCCTTTTTTCAATAAGAATGGGCTGATGTATATGAAAACTGAAAAGATCGAGGACCTCACAGACCGATTATTCGAAGTTCAGCCTTTTATTGCCATACTATCAAAGGATTTTTCCCTGCCAGGCCTCTTTTCATTAATCGAAACGATGGTTGGCAAAGATGACGAACATATCAAAGACAATCAACACCTGATATTTTTGTTCGACCACCTAAGCAGCGCCTTCGAGAAGGTTATCCAGGGTACGAATCGCTGCATATCTTGGCAGAAACTTATGCTTGACCAGGAAACAGATACCCCGTCCGGCTATCAGTTTATCATTATACAGCCTTTTCAGGATTACCGTTTGGCACAACCTGCCCAAAGGGCCATCAAAAGAATTAGAAGTACAGCCAATGAGCTTAATATTAACGAAGAAAACGGCATAAAAATCAATATAACCGGACATTTTGCCATAAATCATGATGACCTGCTCAGTGTTCGGAAAGATATTGGAATCGCGGGGCTGGTTTCCCTTATCTTTGTCGGACTAATCCTCTATATAGGACTCGGTTCGGTCCGCCTTGTTTTTGTCAGTCTTTTTACTTTACTCACAGGCCTTATCTGGACATTAGGATTTGCCATTATTTTCATCGGAAGTCTCAATTTGATGTCAATCACCTTTATAGTCCTTTTTATAGGCCTCGGAATTGATTACAGCATTCAGATCTGTTTACACTATAAAGAACTGCGATCTTCAGGACTGACAAATACCGAGGCCATCCTGAAAGGCGTCCGCAGCGTAAGTAATGCCCTCATACTATGTTCAATAACTACGGCTATCGGATTTTATGCCTTTGTACCTACAGCATATATTGGGGCGTCAGAATTAGGTCTCATTGCCGGAACCGGAATGTTTCTCAATCTGCTGGCAAATCTCACCGTTTTACCCGCATTGATGAATCTAATGCCCCCGCAAAAAGGTAACTATCTAGCTCTTTCCATAGGCAGACACATTTCGAGACTAATTGACGGTTATGCCATGCCGATTGTTATAGCAGCCATCGCTTTCGGAATAGCCGCTGCCATAATCACGCCCAAAGTCTCTTTTGATGCAAATCCACTTAACCTTTCGGACCCGACAACAGATTCGGTTGTTACTGCACGCAGTCTTCTGACAACCGAAAAAGGTACCCTGTGGACAATATCAGTTATAGCATCTGACAGACAGGAGGCGCGCAATCTGGCAAAACGTCTCAGGAAGCTGAATGAGGTTAAAGCAACAGTTACTCTTGATGATTTCATTCCGGAAAATCAGACCGAAAAACTGGAACTTATTAACGACATAGCACTCATACTGCCTCCGGCACCAAAGTTAAAGCAGGACGGTTCATACCCCCTCGAACAAAACAAGAAGGCCCTGAAAAGTTTATACCGTGTCCTGGTGGAGACGATTAGCTCAGATACTGCAGACGATAAAAGTTACATTACAGCAATTACCCGTTTTGCTGAAAATATTCGAGGATTCTTAAGACTCCTGAGAGATACCGGAAAAGAAGAAGACCTGTTTGAGGCCCTTGAAACAGGTCTTTTGTCAAATCTTGAGATCCTACTTGAAAATTTTAACTACTTAATGCAGGCAGAACCAATTACATTCGCAAACCTGCCCGAAGATTTAGTCAGACGTTATGTCTCTGATGACGGTCTCTACAGGGTCCAGGTATTTCCACGAAATGACATAACAGATAGCCAAAATCTGAAAAAATTTGTGACAGAGGTGCGGACAATAGCGCCTGATGCCACAGATAAACCAGTCACCATCTTGGAATCCGGCAGGACAATCTCCTCCGCATTCAGGACCGCAACTCTACTGGCCTTTGTGCTCATTGCATTATTTTTGAGGATCGTATTTAAAAGGTGGATTGAGGTAATACTAGTTATGTTCCCTGTCTTACTAGGGCTGCTCTATACAATGGCCGCAGCGGTCTTGTTCAACATACCTTTCAACTTCGCCAATATTATTGTTATTCCACTCTTACTGGGAATCGGAATTGATTTCAGCATTCATATAATCAACAGGACAAGGGACAGTCTTGGATCAAACGCCAATATACTGGAGACCAGTACATCCCGTGCCGTCTTATTCAGTGCTCTCACCACCATTATCAGCTTTGGAATACTATCTTTTATGCATCACGCTGGGACTGCCAGCATGGGCAAGCTGCTTACCATCTGTATCAGCTTCATGATAATATCTACGCTTCTGGTCCTTCCTGCCTTTTTAAAAATATATAACCCCTATAAAAAACAGGACCTTTCATAGAGTGCCCCATCAGTTTTTTCCACTTGAGGAAAGCTCTTCTACTTTTTCCTTTAGGCCTTCATTTAATCCCTGGAATCCCTCGTCCTTCAGCACTTGCTTGAACTGCGAGCGATTCAAGGCCAATTGACTCACACCGGAAACTTGAATATCAACAATACGCCAGCTACCTTTATTTTCCAACAGAAAATAATTGAATTCTATTATTTCCTGATTCGCTTTTATTAGATTACTCTTAACACTCATAACCTGTGGTCTGAATTCAGTTTCTGAAACCACTTCGAAACTTTGTCCCGTGTATTGATGAAAACGTTGGGCATATTTGGATATGGTCCATGCAGTATAATTATCCAAGAGTGTCTTTCTCTGGTTTTCGTCCATATCCTTCCAGTATCTCCCGGTAACTTTTCTGAGTATATACACAAAATCAAAGCTATTCTTTATGACAGGCTCCAAAAGCACATAGCGCCCGGAAAAATCAAGCTCATCTCCACTTTTCATGGATTCAACGAAAGCATTATTTAATCCTTCAATTACATCCGCAGCTCTTGACTGAACAGGCTGTCCTGAGAGCTGGGAGGCCAATCCAATGATCAAAATGCAAGAACTGGTTATCCATCCAAGTTTTCTCATTTTTTATTGCTCTTTGCTGATTGCGAAAAAAGTTTGGTTTATCATATACAGAACCTGTTTTACCTTATTTTGATCATAATAACAGTCCTGGGAATCCGTCACTATCCTTTTATGAGAATTATATGCAATAAATTGCCTTAAATCATGGAATTTTCTTTCCAAATCCCAGGGGGGCCTTCAGATTTGCCCTTGAGTAGATCCAAACGCAAAACCGTTACAGAAAAAACAGGATTGTTTATTGTAACCTTTCAAAATTAACATGTTTCTTTCTCTTTCCCCACTATTGAATTAATATCAATGTATTATATTTTCAGAAGGTACTAAAAAATTATGGGAAGCAAATACCCCGGACACCATATATTCAGATAATTATTTTTGTGAAGTGATGTCCGCAAACATGGATGCAAAATTTTCTAAAAAGACAATAGCTGTCATTGATCTTGGCTCTCAGACCTTCAGGATGGCCGTAGTCCGAATTGTAGACAATAACCCTCATGTTCTTGCATCTGAACTCAATAATGTGAGGTTGGGCCAAGGTCTTTTAGCTAATGGAATACTGAATGAAAATGCAATAAAAAGAGGAATTAAAAAACTTCGGGATTTCCGCGATATCCTTAATAAATTCGGTGTTTGTGATGTATTAGCCTGCGGCACTGCCGCACTGAGAAATGCCTCAAATGCCGGAGAGTTCATGGAGCTAGCGGAGGCGGAAGGATTTAAGGTAAATTTATTATCAGGAGATGAGGAGGCCCTTATGTCAGTCATGGGAGTGCGCACTTCATTACCTGATTTAACGGCCCCCTTTCTGGTTGCAGATGTAGGTGGAGGGAGCAGTGAATTTATGTTGGCTACGAACAATAAAACATTGTTTAATTGTAGTCTTGATATCGGGGCCGTAAATCTTACAGAAGAATTTATCAGAAAAGATCCACCAACTGCAGAAGAGCTTGAAAAACTCGAGTTTCATATCAGGCAAAAGCTATCGGATTTACTGGCTAAGCTCCCTGAATTTCCTAAAACTTTAGTAGGGGTTGGTGGAACTGCTACCACATTGGCGGCCATGTCACTAAATATGAAAGATTATGATCCTCGGCGGATAAGAGGATATTCAATAGATTCTCAAGAGCTTGATAAACTATGGGGCCTTCTAACGGGAATGCAAATTCATGAAAGGAGACGTGTTAACGGGCTTGAATCCAGACGAGCAGATATTATTTTAGCAGGAATAGCTATATTTAGAGACATATTAAATATCACTGAATTTAAAGAATTGACTGTCAGCGATGGAGGCCTTTTACTTGGCCTTCTAAAGAGTTTAATGGATAAGGAGCCTTATAACCATGCTGAACCACCCAATATCGGATGCCTATACCTTTGATGACCTGCTTTTGATACCGGCTTATTCCAGCGTACTGCCGACAGAAGTAGATATTTCAACTCAACTTACACCTGAAATCCGTCTCAATATCCCCATAATGAGCGCGGCTATGGATACGGTCACTGAGGCTCAAACCGCCATAAGCATGTCAAGGGAAGGCGGTATTGGAATCATCCACAAGAATATGCCTATTGAGACCCAGGTAAGGGAGATTGAAAAAGTAAAAAAGTCTGAAAGCGGCATGATCGTGAACCCGGTTACGGTCTCTCCGGATCAGCGTATCTACGATGTACAGCAGATAATGCGTGAGTATAGAATATCAGGCGTGCCGGTATTGGAAGGAGAAAAACTCAAGGGTATTGTCACAAATAGAGACCTGCGATTCGAAACCAATTTGGATCTCAGAGTCAGTGAAGTTATGACGAGTGAAAATCTTATCACAGCCCCTGTCGGAATAACTCTTGAAGAATCAAAGGCCATCTTACATAAACACCGTATTGAAAAACTCCTGGTGGTAGATGATTCGGGGAATCTAAAGGGCTTGATCACAATCAAAGATATAGAAAAAATAAAAAAATACCCCATTGCCTGCAAGGATGCCATGGGCCGCCTGAGAGTGGGAGCTTCAGTAGGTGTGGGCAAGAACTGCATGGCACATGTAAATGCCTTGATTGAGGCCGGTACGGATGTAATAGTTATAGACTCGGCACATGGACACTCAAAAAACGTGATCAGGATGGTATCCGAAATTAAAAAGAACTTTCATAATATCCAGGTAATTGCAGGAAATGTCGCCACATCAGAGGCTGCCGAGGCCCTGTTTAATGCCGGATCAGACGCCGTAAAGGTTGGAATAGGCCCTGGCTCTATCTGCACTACCAGGGTTATCGCAGGCATAGGGGTACCACAACTTACTGCCATACATAACTGTGCCGTAGTAGCGCAAAAAAGAGGAGGGACTGTCATCGCTGACGGAGGAATCAAATTCGCCGGGGATTTGACAAAGGCTATAGGAGCCGGTGCCCATTGCGTCATGATAGGTAGTCTGCTTGCTGGAACGGATGAGAGTCCGGGAGAACTGGAACTTTATCAGGGTCGACAATATAAGGTCTATCGCGGTATGGGTTCGCTGGGGGCCATGAAAGACGGCAGCAAGGATCGATATTTCCAGGAAAGTATCAGAACAGAGGCAAAGCTGGTTCCAGAGGGAATTGAAGGCAGAGTGCCATATAGAGGTCCGATTTCCGCCACTATCTACCAGCTCGTCGGGGGATTGAGGGCTGGGATGGGGTATGCTGGGTGCAAAACCATAGAGGAGCTCAGGCAAAATGCCCGCTTTGTGCATATAACTCCTGCAGGTCTGAGAGAAAGCCATGTCCATGACGTCATAATAACCAAAGAGTCACCAAACTATTGGATTGAACACTAATATTTTTATAACGCCCTAGATTTCCTGTGTATGTCCCTTATTCCGGTCCTGGACTGAGTGAAATTTTCTAAACTTCCACATAAATCGGCCCTTTAGGTCCCCGGGAACTAAAGATCCCATCACTTGTGCCACCCGGCTCAAAGCTGGATAAAGACATGAATTTCTGAGCAGAGGATTATTCGATTCTAAAAAAATGGTTAACATAAACACAATGGCCCCTGCCAAAACCAGGCCTTTAGCAAGGCCTACAGCAGCCCCCAAAAGCCTGTCAAACCAGCTCAAATTAAGGGCTTTGAACATCCTTTGAACTATGATTCCGGAAATAAAAAAAACCAGATATATTACAAGAAATATTAATAGGAATGAAACAAAAGATCGCCACATCTCATCCTGCATCCACGGTGAGAGCTTTAATGATATGTATGAAAATCGATGACCGGCTATCCAAAAACCAAATATTAACCCAAGAAGAGAGGCTAATGACCTGCTGAAACCTGTCCAAAGACTGCGGAAAATGAAAAAAACAAGTATTACCCCGAAAAAAATATCCAGCCAGTTAAAATAAAAAGAATTAAAATGAAAATTCATGGTTCACCTTTAGCTATGGTCTCCTCGGCAATGCGGGTTGATTCATTCAGGCTATCTTCAAGATTTCTTCGGAATTCCTCTATAAATATCCCCCTTGCATCCGGTGGCACTGTAATCGGCTGTCCGAATACCATAACCACTTTGCTCCAGGGAAATGGCAAAATAGTGCGGTCCCAGCTGTTGAATCTATACGCCGGCCTGGCAGCGAAACCCGTTGGCACGATAGGCGCCCCTGTCTCCCTTGCCAGAACTACTGCACCTTTTTGAACTATTGAGGCAGGCCCTTGTGAGCCATCAGCCACTATGCCGGCATTACAACCCCGCTGCCGCATTATATCTGCCATTTTCTTAATGGCCAGGAGACCCCCTTTATGTCTGGAGCCACGTACTGGAATCTGCCCCCAAACTTTTAAGAACCTTGCCACCCATTCACCGTCGGGACTGCCGCTCACCATGATGACCCCAGGATAACGTCTGAAATAAAAAAGGGTATATATCAAGCTCGCATGCCACAAGGCTGCTATGGCGGGATGTCCGGGTTCAAAAAGGGGTCTTAAGGCATCCCTTCCAACCATTGTGAACCGGCAAGAGTTAAGCCATAATTCAAGAAAGCGGAACAATAATACGTGTAATCCTGAACACGGTTTATCAGTCATTGTGTTTGAAAAATCTTTTATGGCCTCTGGCACTTTCATAAGGCATGAGGTAACATATAGCAATATATTGATCAAGCTTTAGGAAAGACATGAAAAAAAAGCTGGATTTTGAGAAGGCCCTCAAAGAACTTGAAAAACTAGTAAAACAGCTGGAAGAAGATGATCTACCGCTAGACAAGGCGCTGAAGACCTTTGAACATGGTATAGAGCTTTCACGATACTGTGCCAAGTGCCTAGATGACGTGGAAAAGCGAATAAAGCAGCTTTCACGAGACGAAAATAATGAACTTGTGTTAAATGCATGGGAAGGAGATAGTGAAGATCTTTGACCTCAGTATCTATCTTAAAAAACAACAGGAGATAATTAACTCTGCTCTGGACAAATGGCTTCCCCTGCCAACTGGACCTTCAGGTCCAGTTGTTGATGCCATGAGATATAGTCTCATGTCAGGTGGAAAGAGAATAAGGCCTATTTTGTTAATGGCGGCTGCCGGAGCAACCGGCGGCGATCAAAAGGCACTTCTCCCCGCTGCCTGTGCATTTGAATGCATCCATACTTATTCCTTAATTCACGATGATCTCCCTGCAATGGACAATGACGACTTGAGAAGAGGCAGGCCCACTTGCCACAAGGTCTATGGTGAAGCCATTGCCATCCTTGCAGGTGATGGCCTTCTCACCTATGCCTTTGAACTTATGTGTAAGCCGGAGCTTACGCAAAACATTCCCCACTTATTGCTGAAAGATGCAGTTTTTCTTCTTGCAAAGGCTGCAGGTGTCTCCGGAATGGTAGGAGGCCAAACTGCGGATATCTTAATGGAAGGACAACCGGTAGATGCAGAAACCCTTTCATTCATACATAGGCACAAAACAGGATCACTGATACAGACATCTGTGGAGATAGGGGGATTACTGGGCAAGGCAAACGAGAAGGAGCTATATCATTTGAAAAGTTACGGCGAATCACTAGGCCTGGCCTTTCAGATTAAAGACGATCTTCTGGATGTAGAAGGAGACCAGAAAATTCTTGGGAAGCCGGTAGGTTCAGATAATCGTAATTTCAAGGCCACATATCCCGCTCTCTTTGGTCTTAAAGAGACCAAAAGAAGGGCACAAGAACTTCTTGAAAAGGCCCTTTCCGAACTGGAATGCTTTGATGACAGTGCGGAACCATTAAGATCTATAGCCCAATATATAATAAAAAGAGATAGATAATTAGGGGGTATAACTTCGATGTCAGACCTACTTGAATCTATAAAAAGTCCTCAGGAAATAAAATGTTTAAAGCCCAAAGAGCTCATACAGCTTGCCTCTGAGATACGACGTAAGATCGTAGAGACCGTAGCTGAGACAGGAGGTCATCTGGCCCCCAGTCTGGGAGTAGTAGAATTGACAATAGCCCTCCACTATGTCTTTGACGCCCCCAAGGACCGACTAATTTGGGATGTAGGACATCAGGCCTATGCCCATAAACTGCTTACCGGAAGAGTAGATAATTTTCATACATTACGTCAGGACGGTGGAATAAGCGGCTTCCCCAAACGCTGTGAAAGCCCTTATGACACGCTTGATACCGGTCACAGCAGCACATCTATCTCAGCCTCTCTTGGAATGGCTACCGCACTTGATCTTAAGGGTGAAGACTCCAAGGTAATCGCGGTGATCGGCGATGGATCAATGGGCGCCGGCATGGCCTTTGAGGCACTGAATAATGCCGGCCATCTTAGAAAAAATCTTGTCGTTATATTAAACGATAACGAAATGTCTATCTCCCCAAATGTTGGGGCGCTGTCATCTTTTCTGAGCAGAAAGATGACAAGCCGCCCGGCAACCCGATTGAAGAAAGAACTTGAATCCTTTCTTAAACGATCGGGTGTAGGTGAAAATATATGGGCTGTACTAAAGCGTAGCGAGGATTCCTTAAAGGCACTGTTAACCCCCGGAATGCTATTTGAGTCCCTGCAATTTGAGTACTTAGGCCCTTTACCAGGCCATCATCTGGAATCTCTGATTCAAACACTCAAAAACGTGCGTACCATACCCGGACCGGTGCTGGTTCACGTACTCACTAAAAAAGGCAAGGGTTACCCACCGGCTGAACATCATCCCGATCTGTTTCATGGCGTCGGCCCATTTGAAATTTCAACCGGAAAGCCAAAACCTTCATCAAAAATCAAGCCGCCTTCATATACAAAGATCTTCAGTCAGACACTTGTGCGTCTGGCCAAGGAAGACCCGAGGATTGTAGCAATTACAGCGGCCATGCCAGCTGGCACCGGACTCAACGCCTTTGAAAAAGAAATTCCTAATAGATTCTTCGATGTGGGCATTGCAGAACAGCATGCCGTAACCTTTGCAGCAGGTCTGGCATTGGAAGGGCTTAGGCCGGTGGTGGCAATCTACTCAACCTTTCTCCAGAGGGCATATGATCAGATTATCCATGATGTCTGCCTGACGAATCAACATGTGGTTTTCGCGATTGACAGAGGAGGACTTGTAGGCGAAGACGGACCTACCCACCATGGGGCCTTTGATCTGTCTTATATGAGGGCTATTCCAAACCTCGTTGTAATGGTCCCCAAAGACGAAAATGAACTCCAGCACATGCTATATACCGCACTGCTGCATAAAGGACCTGTGGCTATCCGTTATCCAAGAGGATCTGGTACAGGGGTAAGCCTTGATTGGCAATTGAGAAAAATTCCTATAGGCAAAGGAGAGATGGAGGTGGAGGGACCTGATGTGGGTATAATTGCCGTGGGGCATCACGTATCTACTGCAAGGATCGCGGCAAAAGAGCTGGCTAATTATGGGATAAGGGCCTCGGTGATGAATGCACGCTTTGTCAAACCCGTGGACGAGGAATTGATAGCAGAGATGGCACTGAAAACCGGACATATACTTACAATTGAAGAAAATGCCTTAGCAGGTGGATTCGGATCAGCAGTTCTGGAATGTCTCTCTGACAATGAAATAGCATCTGTCAAGATCCGTCGTCTTGGACTACCCGATAGATTTGTGAAACATGGAAGCCAAAAAACCCTGAGAGAGTCCGTCGGTCTTGATGTACCGTCTGTAATTGAGTCTGTAAGATCAATGATAAAATCAAAAGAAATTAAATCCGTAAGTTCAGCGAAAGTACGTAAATTGCCTGTCTAAAGGGTTATTCACAGATAACCTGTATATACTGTACTAAGTATTCGACTGGCAGAACAAGCTATAAAAGTATAAGCATAATATGGTTCACCTAGTGGCGAAAAGCGTCCAAGCCACAACTGAATTGGTCATAGAGAACCAATTATGTCAACTGTCTGACATTAGATTGTGTACTGGTTCTGTACTTCCCAACAAATAATTTTGCCAATCTTTAATAGCTTCGGTATCCAAAAATAAAAGTTCGTTGGTTCCATAAAAACCTGAGGCGTTTATTAATGAATTCCACATGAAAAGTTAAAAGTATTATTATTAAAGGATCTCAGGGCATGGCTGAAATCCTGCGGATGAATCTATAAAGTCAATAAACAAGAAAACCTCGGACCTTATAAATTTATAAGACCTATTTTCAAGTATACTAACAGGGACTTCCTGATTTTAGGCACAAATATTGCTTGACAAAAGATGATGTTTATTGTTTAATATAAAAAATTAATAAGGGAGATTAATAAATGAAATGCTTAAAAAATCCAAACAGGGCGACTCAGCCTGCCATATGCAACAACTGCAGACGCAAATGTGAGTTGGCTGGTAAACGACGCAGCCTCAGAAAAACTAAGTCCTAAATACTGCCACATACAGAATTCAGGACCCTTCTTGATCAAATTGTCCATCCACTGAATAACCTGTTATGTCATGCTGCCACCTGCGCCTCTCTCTCCAGTAACCAAATACAAGGGCAAGCGCAGCGCCAGCAGCTAGACCGACAACGCCCGCAAAAATCCAGTTAGGATAACACAAATCATAACATTTGCTCTCGTTATCTGGTTCGAGGTCTCGGCCGCAATAACGGCATACAAGGGCATTTTTTTTGATTCTTTCTTTGCAATATGGACACGTTTTGCCTAATCCGGAAATCATAATATTGCTCCCCTACTCCTTCGATGCTGGATTTTTGCCTCTGCCTCAGAGGGACGGACATAAATTGGTTTCAATGTTCTAAAATCATCGCAGTTATTGTCTCTTTGCCACCTACGCTCCGCCATTATACCCACAGATGCGGCCCTTACATGTGTCATATGACCGGGGACTACAACCGCCCGATCACCAAATCCACTTACAATCATATCCTGATATAGCAAGAGGCCGCTTCCAAGCAAGAACACCCTATGGCCATAAGGCACAAAGATCGGCAGATCCTTCGGGAAAAGGGCCTGATATGGACGTATTATCTCTAATTCGCCAGAATTTTCAATCTGATACAGGGCCGTGTAAACCTGAGACTTCCTGGCATCCTGCACTGGGCACACAAAATCTCCCTTACATCCAATAACATTGCTCGCCAGGGCGTCCAGGGTCGGAACACCAACCAAGGGTAAACCTAAGGCAAAAGCCAACCCCTTTGCAGTTGCAAGGCCTATCCTGAGTCCGGTAAAACTGCCCGGTCCAAGGCTGACGGCAAGCAAATCAATCTCAGACCAATCAAATCTCAGCCTCTGCATCAAACTTCTAATAGTGACCATCAATCTTCGGGAATGGGTTTCCTTGCTGGTGATGATCATTTCCGCCACAGAACGACCGTCGAATATCAGCGCTACTCCCCCTGTACAATCAGACGTCTCAATGGATAAAGTAATCACAAATCCAGCCAACTACCAAATTATTCAATTGCTCAATTTTCAACTTTAGGGGATGAATCCCAAAAGTCGAGCAATGTCATTGTAGAAAATAAGCACCATCAGGGCCAGAAGAATAAAAATTCCGACCTGCTGGGCGACTGCTTTCTGCCGCATAGTGAGAGGACGGCCCGTAATGCCCTCTATTGCCAGAAAGGCGAGATGACCACCGTCCAGAACAGGTATGGGAAGCAAATTCAGAAACCCTATGTTTATACTGAGAAGGGCCATGAAGTAAAAAAGATTGAGTATGCCCAGTTCGGCTTGTTGTCCAGCCATCTGGGCAATCATTATAGGCCCGCCCAAGGTGGACAGAGGAATGACACGCTCAAACAGTTTCACAATAACCTGTCCGGTGAGAACTATGAGTTCCCATGTACGCGAAAATGCCTGTCCAATGGCGTTCAGTGGACTTAGTTTTTCGACCTCAAGGTCACCGGATGCTGAAACTCCTATCATTGGTACCTTAACTTCTTCACCGAATATGTTTTTAAGCTCATAAATCTTGGGAACAATATCTACCGATATGGTTGTCCGGTCCCTTTGCAATGTGAGGACTACAGTATCCCCCCTGTTCGCCTCAATCGCCTTGGAAACTTCTTCCCATTCATGGACCTCACGTCCATCTATGGCGACTATTCGATCTCCAGGCATCACCCCCGCCTTCTCTGCAGGAGAACCGGATTGGACTTCTCCAATACTTGTTAAAATAACAGGCTTCCCATAACCTAGAAATATTACGAAAAAGATAAGCCAGGCAAAAATAAAATTGAAAACCGGCCCTGCGGCGACGACAAAGGACCTCTGCCAAGCCGGTTTGTGTGAAAAGGACCAGGCCCTGTCCTCCGGAGGTATTGACTCGTCCGGTTGCTCACCAAGCATCTTCACAAACCCACCAAGAGGAAGAGCGGAAATGCAGTAGTCGGTCGCCCCTCTCACTACACCCCAAACCCTGGGCCCTATACCTATGGAAAACTTCAAAACCCGAATGCCAAAACTCCTGGCTACTATGAAGTGTCCAAACTCATGTACCAGTATTATGCCGGTAAGTACTAATAAAAATGACCAGGCAGTCGTCATATCGATTTCTCCAGGTTAGATATAATGCCTTCAGCACTCAATCGAGCCAGGGCATCTGCCTTCAGCACGTCGTCAAGATCTACAATGTCCTCAACAGGAAAGGCTTCAATCACCTTTTTAACTATTTCCTGTATTGTTGTAAAACCTATGCGTCTCTGTAGAAAGGCCTCTACAGCCACTTCATTTGCCGCATTAAGGGCCGTGGTAGCCGTCCCTCCCTTCTTTGCCGCGTCATAAGCCAATCCAAGGCATGGGAATGTATCCAGACGCGGTATCTCAAAATTGAGAAAACCCGATTCGATCAAGTCAAGACTTGGAAGATCCAGTTCCAGACGTCCAGGCCAGGCCATGGCATAGGCTATGGGCACCCTCATATCCTGGATTCCCATCTGTGCAATTACAGAACCGTCTATGAATTCAACCATAGAGTGTACAATGCTCTGAGGATGGACTACCACATCTATACGGTCCACAGAAATATCAAAGAGCCAGTGTGCCTCTATCACCTCAAGCCCCTTGTTCATCAAGGTGGCGGAGTCCACGGATATTTTAGCCCCCATGGACCACCTGGGATGTCTTACGGCCTCCTCTGGTGTCACCCTGATAAGCTCGCTTCTGCTCAGGTCTTTACATGGACCACCGGAAGCAGTCAGCACTATGCGCCTGACGTCTTCTTTACGATGTCCTCTTAGACACTGGAAAATAGCAGAATGTTCGCTATCTATGGGAATTAAAGATACGCCTTTTTTCTTTGCAAGAGATGTAACCAAAGGACCGGCAGTCACCAGGGATTCCTTGTTGGCAAGTGCAACGTCTTTACCGGCGTCAATAGCGGCGAGGGTTGGTATCAACCCGGCCGCACCTACCATGGCCGACACCACCAGATCCGAATCATCAAGCGTTGCAACTGCCTTATAACCTTCTTTCCCATAAAGGACCTCGATATCAGGCAGACTAATCATAGACCTGACTCGATCTGCAAGCTCGGCTGTCATTAACGATACGACCTGGGGCCTGAATTCCCTTATCTGCTCCGCAAGGAGTTCGACATTCTGCCCAGCAGCAAGGCCATTTACTGAAAACTGCCCTTTGGAGCGCCTTATAACATCAAGGACGTTTTTACCGATTGATCCTGTAGACCCCAACAAAGATATATGCCTGTTTTTTTTCATCCGATCAAAATGCCCTCTATATAGTACAAGTGCAGGACCCAATACAGAAAAGGAGACGCCAGCAGCACGGCATCGACTCTATCTAAGATGCCTCCGTGCCCTGGCAGTATGCTGCCTGAATCTTTGATTCCGGCAGAACGTTTGACCATTGATTCGAGCAGATCGCCCACCTGACCGACTGCTCCCATGACCAGCGCCAGAGGCACCAGGACCCTTGGATCGATTTGTCTGAAAAGGACAAACCAGAGGGAAAAAGCAGCCATCGCATTTAAAATCAGCCCGCCGGCAGCACCTTCAACCGTCTTTCCTTTACTCACATTGGGGCACAACTTGTGTCTTCCAATACCCTTTCCTACATAATAGGCCCCTGCATCACCACAGAAAACCGTCACCAGTAGAAACACGAGCCACTCCTTCCCCATAGGCAGGTAGCGCAATAGTCCCAAATGGGCCGCACATACACCTACATATGCCGTCCCCATGAAAAAGGTCGCCAGGTTCCATGTAATATTGGACCACCTGGTGTACGAGACAAGAAATAATAAAGTAGTTCCCAGAAAGGCCGCATAAACAGAGGGAACCATAAACTCTGGGCCTTTCCACAGCAACACTGAAGACAAGGGAAACAGCCCGAGCATAACTCCAAGACCCTGTATTATCACAACCCCTGGAAAACAAATAGTAAAGTATTCGTACAGGCAGAAAGCAGTTACCACTAAAAGCACCAGGTCGAATAGTCCACTCCCACCCCACCATAGGACTATGAAGATTAGAGGGCTCAGGACCGCTGCGGTTAAGAGCCTTTGGCTGTGCATGATTCGGAGTGCTGTTCGTTCGTCAACCCAAAACGACGTTCTCTATTCTGATATTCAAAGAGGGCCTTCAAGAGTTCACTTTCGTCAAAATCAGGCCAAAAGGCAGGAGTAATATAAAACTCTGAATATGCCGTCTGGTAAAGCAGGAAGTTACTGAGCCTGCTTTCTCCGCTTGTGCGAATAAGAAGGTCTGGATCAGGAAGACCGGCTGTAT
>CAZPDU010000255.1:0-18048 GCA_964585405.1 uncultured Thermodesulfobacteriaceae bacterium
GATTGGGTTTTATAATAGATGAAAACAAACTTGAAATATTGTGTACGGGCAAAACGCTGTGTTTTCAAACAGTCGGAGACTAACCATCCATATGCAATATTTCATCTTTAGGGGAACTTTCGAGAATATTATTCGTCTGGCTGTTCGGCTAAAGGATCAGGTGGATACATCGGGTTATTGCAGAATGCCAGCAAAGGTATTGATATCATGCAGAAGACAATCGAGAAGATAATTAAATTCCATGAAGGGGAGAAGGGGAGTCTGATTCCAATACTCCAAGATGTGCAGAGAGAATACGGATATATTTCCGAAGAGGCTGTTGCCGCTATCGCCAAAGACGTCAAGATATCAGAACATGAAATCTATGGAGTGGCAACCTTTTACGCCCAGTTCAGATTTACCAAACCAGGAGATCATTTAATCAAGGTATGCGTCGGTACGGCCTGTCATGTAAGAGGTGGTGAGCAAATTATGGAAATGGTAGAGAAAACACTGAATATAAAATCTGGTGAAACCACACCAGATTCGATTTTTAGTCTGGAACGTGTAGCCTGCATGGGCTGCTGCGCACTTGCACCGGTAATGGTGATAGACAATAAGATCTATGTAAATGTTACTTCCCCTGCAGTTGATAATATTCTATCGCAGTATCGATTGCCGAATGCAGAGGAGTGAGTATGGATTTTTCTGACATTCGAAAGAAGGCTATTGCTCAATGGCAGGATTTGATATCCAGCAAGATCCCCGTCATCTATTTAGGAGCAGCTACATGCGGCCGGGCGGCCGGGATAGAGGCAGTAAAGGAAGAAATTAAAAAATGCACAGGAAAACTGGATCTTGAAGTGAACCTGGTGGAAGTGGGTTGTTTAGGTCCTTGCTATCTTGAGCCTTTGATCTACATTCAGAAAGAAGGGCGTCCTCCTATTTGTTACAGACGGATTACACCTGAGATAGTGACGGATGTCATAGAGGATTATCTTTTGAGGGATAATCCAAGGTCTGATCTGGCATTAGGGACACTGGGAGATGATGAGATCGACGGTATACCTAAATGCTTCGAGCATCCTATGCTCAAACCACAAGTTCGGCTGGTCTTGAGAAATTGTGGAATTATCGATCCTAAAGAAATAGATCACTATATCGCTCGAGATGGATATCTGGGAATCAAAAAGGCCCTTGAGCTGACTCCTAAGGAGGTGATTGACGAAATAAAAACATCAGGGATCAGAGGACGTGGAGGTGCTGGTTTCCCAACCTGGAAGAAATGGGAAATCTGCCATGATATCCAAAGTGATGACAAGTACCTTATATGCAATGCTGATGAGGGCGATCCGGGCGCTTTTATGAACCGAGCCCTGTTGGAGGGAGATCCCCATGCGGTGCTTGAAGGCCTTTTGATAGGTGCTTATGCTATTAGGGCCAATCACGGATACATATATATCAGAGCGGAATATCCCCTGGCAATTGAGCATTTGAGGCATGCTATTGATCAGATGCACTTATACAATCTGTTAGGTGATAATATTCTGGATAGTGATTTTAGTTTTGATATCAAAATAAAGCAAGGTGCTGGTGCCTTTGTATGTGGCGAGGAGACAGCTCTTATTGCCTCAATCATGGGGAAGAGGGGCATGCCCAGACCTAGGCCGCCTTTTCCTGCCATTTCAGGTGTATGGGGCAAACCGACTATTATTAACAACGTAGAGACACTGGGGACTTTGGGGACAATCATACGGCAGGGAGGTGAATGGTATGCAGGATACGGCTGTAAGTCCTCCAAGGGGACCAAGACCTTCTCTCTGGTGGGCAAGGTGAAACGGACTGGATTGATTGAAGTCCCACTGGGTACGACCCTCCGGGAGATTATATTTGATATCGGGGGAGGGATATTGGGAGACAGGGATTTCAAGGCCGTGCAGACAGGCGGGCCTTCCGGTGGTTGTATCCCGGCGGACCTTGCAAATCTTCCGGTGGATTATGAATCACTGATCTCAGCTGGTTCTATCATGGGCTCAGGTGGAATGATTGTCATGGACGAGGATACCTGTATGGTAGACATTGCCAGCTATTTTCTTTCTTTCACTCAGGCAGAATCGTGCGGAAAATGTTCTCCCTGTCGGATCGGGACAAAGGTAATGCTCGATATATTAGAAAGAATCAAGTCGGGTCAAGGGGAGGAAGAAGATCTTGATCGCTTAGCGGAGCTTGCCGTCACGATTCGTAATGCCTCACTCTGTGGACTGGGCCAGACGGCCCCTAATCCAGTATTGACTACTTTGCGCTATTTCCGGGATGAATATGAGGCCCATATAAGAGATAAGAGCTGTCCGGCTCTGGTGTGCAAAGACCTGATCAAATACGTAATTTCTGAAAAATGCGTGGGCTGTGGAATATGTAAGAAGAAATGTCCTGTAGGCGCCATTAACGGCAAAAAGAAAGAATTACACGTTATAGATCAATCCCTGTGTGTAAAGTGTGGCACATGTTACCAGGTATGTCCACCCAAGATAGGGGCAGTGGAGAAGGTAACCGGTTTCAGAAAATCAGAAAGGGAAATGACTAATGCTGACTATTAACGGCAAAGAGGTAGAATTCAGAGAAGGGGCAACTGTTCTTGAAGTTGCCAGGGATAATGGAATCTATATTCCCTCACTTTGCGCTCATAAGGAGCTTTTTCCATTTGGGGCGTGCCGGTTGTGTCTGGTAAAGATTGAGCATATGCGTGGATTTCCCCCTGCCTGTACTACGCCTGCTGCCGAAGGGATGAAGGTCATCACAGAGGATACGGAACTCCATAATCTGAGAAAAAATGTTTTGGAACTTATCCTCTCGGAGCATCCTAATTCCTGTCTCATGTGTGATCAAAAAGAACTCTGCGCAAAATACTATATATGTCCCCCAAAATCCGGGAGGGCGACAGGCTGCACTTTTTGCCCCGCCCGTGATCGCTGTGAATTGAGAAAGGTAACAGAATATCTGGGACTTAAGGAGATAAGAATACCTTTTAAATATAAGGATCTTCCGATGGAGAGAGAAGATCCCTTTTTTGATCGTGATTATAACCTCTGTATTTTGTGTGGGCGCTGTGTGAGGGTATGTCAGGAGGTCAGAGGTATCGGGGCTATTGCTTTTACAAAGCGTGGGCACGATACAAAGATAGGTACCGCCTTTGGCAAATCTTATCTCGATGGAGGATGTAGATTCTGCGGCGCCTGTGTAGACGTATGCCCAACAGGTGCTCTGTCTGCCAGGGGGAGTAAGTGGCATGGTCTTCCGGAAAGAGAGGTAACCACCACCTGTGCCTTGTGTAGTGTTGGATGCAGACTGAAATTGGAGGCGAAATGGGAGAAGGTGATGGCTGCCAGACCAGATGAAGAGGGTCCGGCCAATCACGGGCAGGCCTGTGTGAAAGGGCGTTTTTGCATCCCGGCTTTAGTCAACGATGCCGAGCGCCTTAAGTATCCACTGATCAGAAAGGAAGGAAGACTGGTCCCAGCAGGCTGGGAAGAGGCGGCCGAGCTAGTTGCAAAAAGATTAGGTCGTTATTCTCCAAAGGAAGTGGGTTTTGTGGCTTCACCATTTTTGACGAACGAAGCAGCTTATCTACTGCAAAAATTCGCCCGGATCGGAACGGGCACGAACAATATAGATATAGCCTCTGCTTTTTCAGGCCCAGTAATAGATGCACATGTGCGTTGCCTAGGTGTGGGAGCCGGAACAGGAACCATTGAAGATATCGAGAGCGCAGATTGGATTATAATAATAGGTGCGGATATACTAACTTCACATCCCGTTCTCACAGTCAGTATCAATAAAGCAAGAAGACAGGGAGCAACTGTCTGCCTGATAGGTCCAGAGAATGATATAATTTTAAGGATGGTCGACAATCTGTTCCCTGTTCAACCAGCCGCATATCTGCCTCTTCTTTCTGGTATTCTGAAGGTACTTGTGGACAAGGATGCCTTCGACAAGGATTTTGTATCTAGTCGATGTAATGGGTTTGAAAGTCTCAAGAGGTCTCTCCTTTCTATAGATTTAGAAGAGATTATAGAGCCTTGCGGCCTTTCTGTGGATAGAGTAGAGGAGCTTGTATCCCAGATCCTAAAGTCAAAGAGAGGATGCATCCTTTACGGATCAAAGATTCTTGAAAGCAGTAATCCGCAACAGGTCATTTCGTTACTCTTTAACATCCTTCTCTTAAGGGGTAGCCATTTAGGCCTTATACCTTTGAGAATCGCAGGTAACGAGCAGGGAGCAGGAGATATGGGGGCCCTCCCTAATTTCCTGCCTGGCTATCGAGATTTCTCTGACAAAGATGCCGTGTCAGAACTAGAAGGCGCTTGGTCTGCGAAGTTACCTACAGAGCCAGGAGTCAGCTATTCGGAGATGATCAGGGCAGCCAGCAAAGGTACTCTGAAGGCCCTCTATATAACCAGTGGATGGATACCTGACAAGACCCATCTGTCACAAGTCGATTTTATAGTGCTTCACGGAATTTATCCATCACCGCTTTTTGAGATAGCCGATGTAGTTTTCCCGTCTGTGGCTTTCACGGAAGAAAATGGGACCATTACTTCTCTGGAACGTAGGGTACAGTGTATCGCTGCCGCGGTAAGGCCGGTAGGTATGGCCTTGCCTGACTGGAAAATTATATGTCTGATAGCTGAAAAGATGAAGCTCGCAGGCTTTGCATTTACAAGTGCTGAGGAGGTATTTGATGAAATATGCAGAGTCAATTCCCTCATTTCTGGACACGGGATCTGGTCTCTTATACCTTCGGCCAAGTTTGCACTGACCCCTCTTGAAGAGCTGACGTGGAAGGAGAGTGATATTATCTCTAAAGAGATATCTCTATATCCTCTATATTATCGAGGTATTGACATAACGGAAAAGGTACATGACCTCAAACTTGTCTATGAAAGGGTCCTTGGAGGATAAGATGTACGAAGTGGTCCAGAGAGAAGAGATTGTACCGAATATCCACCTTATGGTGATAAAGGCGCCTGGTGTCGCAGATAAGGCAAAACCTGGTCAATTCGTGATAATTATGCCGGATGAAACCGGAGAACGGGTCCCTTTTACCATATCGGACTGGGACAGGGAAAAAGGGACTATTTCCATCTTTTTTCTTGAAGTGGGTATATCAACAGCCAAGATGGCCAGGATAGAAAGTGGCGGTACACTGTATAGTGTGGCAGGGCCGCTTGGTATACCGACTCTCATAGATAAGCTGGGTACAGTTATTCTTGGAGGGGGCTGTTACGGCATCGGGGCCATTTTTCCTATTGCACGGGCCATGAAAGAGGCGGGGAACAGAGTGATCTCCATCATAGAGGCCCGAAGCGCATATCTCCTGTATATGGAGGATTCACTGAAAGAATTCTCTGATCGTTTGATTGTCAGTACGTTCGATGGTTCAAAAGGGATGAAGGGCAATGTCCCGAAGGTCCTTACCAAACTGATTGGCGATGGTGAAACGATTGATCGGAGTTATTTTATCGGATGTACATTTATGATGATGAAATGTTCCAATGTAACTAGGCCTCATAAAATCAAGACACTCGTTGCTCTTAATCCAATTATGGTAGATGGTACAGGTATGTGCGGGTGTTGCCGTGTGACAGTAAAAGGAGAAATAAAATTTGCGTGTGTAGATGGTCCTGAATTTGACGGTCACCAGGTTGATTGGCAAGAGCTCTTCGCAAGAAAATCGTTATATCTCAAAGAAGAGGCAATGGCCTATCAGACCTATAGATAAAGTATGTTCAGAAAGAGGATTCCGTGAAAAACGAGGACAAAAAGAGTTCCCGACAACCCATGCCGGAGCAATTGCCTGAGTTGAGGGTAAGAAATTTCGAAGAGGTCCCGTATGGTTATTCCCCTGAAGCGGCTGTCAAGGAAGCGAAACGCTGCCTTAATTGCAAGAAGCCGGGATGTATGGCTGGTTGCCCTGTTCAGGTAAACATCCCGAAATTTTTATCACTTATAGCAAAGGGTGATTTTGCCGCAGCGGCAAGAACGGTCAAGGAGAAAAATGCCCTACCCGCCGTAACTGGCCGAGTATGTCCTCAAGAGATTCAGTGTGAATCCGGATGTATTCTAGGCAAAAAGGGAGATCCCGTTGCTATCGGCAATCTGGAACGTTTCTGCGCTGACTACGAACGGGAAAACAACCTGATCGAGTTGCCAGAAAAGGCCGCGTCTACCGGCAAGAGGGTTGCCGTGGTTGGCAGTGGACCTTCTGGCCTGACCGTGGCAGGTGATCTTGTCAGATTGGGACATGATGTAGTCATATTCGAGGCCCTACACAAGCCGGGAGGGGTCCTTTTTTATGGCATTCCCGAATTTCGTCTTCCCAAGTCTATAGTTGAGGCAGAAATCGATTTTCTATCGAGGATGGGGGTGAAAATAGAACTTGATTCTGTTATTGGAAATATCCGTACAGTTGACGAGCTTCTTACAAGAGATGGGTTTGGCGCTGTTTTTATAGGAGTGGGCGCAGGCCTTCCTGCTTTTATAAGGGTCCCTGGTATGAATCTCTCCGGCATATATTCAGCAAACGAATATCTGACCCGGGCAAATTTGATGAAGGCAGACATGTTCCCGGAATACGATACCCCTATAGTCAGAGGTAAAAATGTGGCAGTATTCGGGGCGGGAAATGTGGCAATGGATTCCGCACGCACTGCCATGCGTCTTGGTGCTGACAGAGTGCGTATCATTTATCGCAGATCCCGGGATGAAATGCCTGCTCGATTTGCTGAGACTCATCACGCAGAAGAGGAAGGCGTTGAGTTCTTTTTACTAACGGCACCAACCAAGTTTCTCGGTGATGAAAAGGCGCGTCTGAAAGGTGTAGAGTGTCTCCGAATGAAATTAGGTGAACCAGACGAATCAGGACGACGGCGTCCTTTACCTATAGAAGGCTCCGAGTTCAAGCTTGAGTGCGATCTGGCGATTATTGCTGTTGGCGCAGGCGCCAATCCTCTTTTGCCTGGGTCAACCGAAGACCTGAAAACCAATAAGTGGGGTTATATTGTGACAGATCTTCAGACAGGCAAGACTATGAAGAGAGGCGTATGGGCCGGTGGGGATATAGTCACCGGCCAGGCAACGGTCATTTTGGCCATGGGTGCAGGCAGAAAGGCATCTGATTCAATACATCATTACCTTACATGGGGATGGTGAAAACCGTGAAAGTACTGATTGCTGCATTGATATGTCAAGAGGTCGTCTGTATACGATGGATTGATTATTCCCTAACCAGGACAGGTGTGCTTGATCCACTGTATAGAAAGGAAAAGGGCAAGAATTTTCAGAAAGGACTGTCAATATAAGTGCCTAAAAGCGCCTGAGATTTAAACATGTTGCTTGCAAACGATGACACGATATATGATAATGGATTATACTGGCGTTATGAAATTTTTAAGGATGACCATGAATCGTTTGTTGTTGTTACTGCTGTGGATAGCGAATATAGCACAATTTGTTGTCATGTAATTGTCTTAGAAGATCCTCTGTGGACGTAGTCGTGATAGTAATCAGGTGGATTGTCTTAGGTTTTCAGCGCATGAGTCGATTAAAAACCTAATTGATCTGATATTTCAGGGCTTAAACAAAGTGCTAAACTTAGTATAAAAATTCTGTATTTAGGGATAGTTTGTGTTGCTATATAAGCAATTATATTGGGGATAAAGTCAGCTGCTGTTTTACTTATACACACCAAGGACCTTATTTTTGCTTTGCTGCTAAGTTTGGAAAAGGCTTGTTGGATAGCCCGATCAATTGGATCTCTCATTCAGGATAGCGGTTTTATTACTATCTTTTTATTTGTCTTCTGATCAAATATTGGGTGAAAGCAACTAGAAAGGGAATTTCAAGCCTTGCAGGACTAGGCTTGGTAAGCCAGTAATTCGAATGAGTAATATAAATATATTTTGCAAACCAGTAGTGAGACATTGACATTCTATAAAGACAATACTGTCTATGTTGTTTCCTCGAATCGAGTTATATTACCATCACCTTTATCTATTTTGATCTCACATCGTATTCGATCTTAAATTTTATCTCCACATTACAAATTTAATACATTTTATGTCTCAATAATTGATAGAGCAGTTATTTAAATACGATAATTTATAATGAATCTCAATTTCTAATTTTCTGCTTTTTTAGCACTTTTTTGGTGATCATCTTTATGATTCTTGGGTATTCTTACTGTCTTAAGCCAGGATTTATCTTTAGTTTGTACAATTTTATAGCTATTGACAAGCTATGCTTCTTTTTGTACTTGTATTAGCGAATTTATTGATCGGTTTTTTTGCGTCTAAATTGAGAAAAAATGTCTCAATTTCTAAAGTCAGAATCCCCTTTGACGTAATTGGCGAAGGAATAGAAATTACTATACAATAAATATATATTGATATTTCAATAAACTAGAAAGGAGTTTATCATGACTGGAAGAAAGAGAAGCAGGCCGTATAATGTAGATGACGTACGATATGTGCATAATCATTATGCTGAAATGACAGCTTCTGATATAGCCGAAAAGCTTGGTATCAGTAGGTTCCAGGTGTCAAAGATTGTCAGTGAACTCAGGAAACATATAGATTTACCTAAGAAGACTGTGCGTCGGCCTAATCCAATTCTTAAATTTCTGGAAGAAGAAGGGATTGAGCCAAAGGAGGCAGCTAAGACGAAGACTAAGGGAAAGCGCAAGAAGTCTTAGCATCAGCAAGCTATATCTGGAATTATAGATGCAGCTATGTCAAGTGTGATGTAGCTGCTTTTTTATTAATTTTATGATTTCGTTCAAAAATTCATATAACTTGATTCTGCAAAAGGCTGAAGATGCAAGGCGTTAATTTATTTTAGAAAAAAATAGTCGTCGTGTGTCACGGTAACAGGAAAATTTAAGCAACGAAGTAGCTTTTTCTTTTTTAACGGAATCATTTATCAAAAATTATACTACTTTTTTGTAAACTGTCTTGAGCTGTGTTTCTGTTGATTGAGATGGAATGGCATGTTAGCCTAATGATGTTTCGAGTTGAATATGCAGTTGTTGTTAAGGAGTTTGGTTTATGGAATATGAGGCGGTAATAGGTCTTGAAGTCCATGTCCAGTTGCAGACTGAAACCAAGATTTTTTGTCCCTGTTCAACTACTTTTGGTGCGCCACCTAATACGCATTCATGTCCTATATGTGTGGGAATGCCGGGCGTTCTACCTGTACTTAACAGAAAAGTTGTGGAATTTGCCATTAAAATGGCACTAGCTACAAATTGCGAAATAGCGCCTTTCAGCGTTTTTGCCAGAAAGCACTATTTTTATCCCGATCTTCCCAAGGGCTATCAGATTTCTCAATATGATCTTCCTGTAGCTGAACGTGGTTGGGTTGAAATCGTTATAAACGGACGTAAAAAAAGAATCGGTATTACCCGCATTCATTTAGAAGAAGATGCAGGTAAATTGATACATGATGAGAACAGGCCTGTTAGCTATGTAGATCTTAATAGAGCAGGTGTGCCTCTGATCGAGATTGTAGGCGAGCCTGAAATTCGAAGCCCCGAAGAGGCTGCTTTATATCTTAAGAGAGTGAGGCAGGTGGTCAGATATCTAGAGATCAGTGACGGCAATATGGAAGAGGGCAGCCTGCGCTGTGACGCAAATATTTCCTTAAGACCAATAGGTCAAGAAGGCTTGGGCGTCAGGACGGAACTTAAAAATATGAACTCTTTTCGTAATGTGGAGAAGGCATTGGAGTTCGAGATAAGGCGTCAGACAGCCCTTTTACTGGATGGTCATGAGATAGTGCAGGAGACCCGCCTCTGGGATACGGCTAAAGTTATAACAGTCACAATGAGAGGTAAAGAAGAGGCCCATGATTATCGATATTTCCCTGATCCTGATTTGGTACCGGTTGAGATTGATAATGCCTGGATAGAGAGCGTGAAGGCAGAACTGCCTGAACTTCCTGATGTTAAGTGCGCTCGCTTTGAGGAACAATACGGTCTTTCAGACTGTGATGCGAGTGTCATCACAGCTTCAAGGCCCTTGGCTGATTATTTTGAGGAGTGCTTAGTATTTTTCTCCAATCCCAAGATTGTTTACAACTGGGTAATGGTAGAATTGTTTCGCCTTTTGAAACAGGAGGATCGGGGAATTGACTCCAGCCCGATATCTCCTGCCGACTTGGCTGAATTGCTCAATCTTATAGAGAATGGCACTATTAGCGGCAAGATGGCAAAAGATATCCTTGAGCAGGCATATGATTCTCAAAAGAGTCCTAAAGAAATTGTGGAAGAACAGGGCGTTGCTCAGGTGAATGACGAGTCAACCATAAGGGCAGTGGTTAAGCAGATAATAAAGGCCCATCCGAAAGAGGTGGAAAAATGCAAAGACGGAAAGACTAGGATACTGGGTTTTTTAGTTGGACAGGTTATGAAAGAGACAAAGGGGCAGGCTAATCCCCAAAAAGTAAACGAGCTGCTGCGAAAGGCTTTGGGTATATGAAAATAATTATTCCATTTTCCCTCTGTTTGGAGCAGAACTTGAAGGTTGGCCCATGAAAGACATCGGTAAAGCAGAAAAGTACGACTTACCATTGAGCCTGCTCAGAAGCAGGGGCAACACAAGTGTAGTGCCGCTCAATTGGGCAAAACACGTTCTTTATTTGTTAGACCAGAGGCTGTTACCTCATGAAGAGAAATGGCGTGCCTACAGATCTGCAAAAGATGTGGAGCAGGCTATAAGGGATATGGTGGTTAGAGGTGCACCGGCCATAGGTATCACGGCTGCCTTTGGTATGGTTTTGGCCGCTTATGGACTCAAAGATAAAAATCAGGACCTATTTATAGAGATATGGCTGGAGAAAGCAGCTTCCATGCTTCAGGCTAGGCCCACGGCAGTGAACTTGAAGTGGGCGGTGGAAAGGCTGGAAAAGCTTGTGCGCAAAAATTATAAGATGAGTCCATGTAATCTCACGTCCATTTTGGAGAAGGAGGCCATTTCTATTTGGGCAGAAGATGTAAAGGCCAACCTATCCATAGGATTTTATGGCCAGGCCCTTTTACCTGAAACCGGTGGCGTGCTCACTCACTGTAATGCAGGAGGCCTTGCTACCGGTGGATATGGAACGGCCTTAGGAGTTATTAGAGCTGCCGTTTCCAGAGGCAAGGAGATTAATGTTATTGCAGACGAGACCCGCCCTTGGCTTCAGGGTGCCAGGCTTACGTCCTGGGAGCTTATAAAGGACGGTATTACAGTTACTCTGGTTGTGGACGGAGCTGCTGGTTTTTTGATGCAAAAGGGGCAGATCAAGTCTGTGGTGGTTGGGGCTGATCGTATTGCAGCTAATGGTGATGTAGCCAACAAGATCGGCACCTATGCTGTAGCTGAACTTGCCAGAGCTAATAATATCCCTTTTTATGTAGCTGCTCCTGTTTCCACTATTGATCCATTTATTCATTCCGGAGATCAGATCCCAATAGAAGAGCGTGGGCCCGAAGAAATTACCACTTTTGCTGGGAAACAGATTGCCGCCACTGGTGTGAAAGTTCATAATCCTGTGTTTGATATAACTCCTAACCATCTTGTAACCGCCATAATTACCGAGTTAGGTGTGCTTAACGCGCCGTATAGTCCTGCTATTTATGCCTGCTTCTCTTGAGCATTTAGTCCGGTTGGTTGCAAACGTTTTTGATTCCTTCACGACTGCCCTGTTTGTGCGTAGTCATCAAGGTAATGACGCTCTTCATTTGATGGCATGGGAGAGTCTCAGCCCCTATATAGTGCCTGAATGTAATATAGAAGTTGGCCAAGGGCTTATAGGCTGGGTTGCAAGGGAGGGAAAAAGGTTGCACGCAACCCATTTCGATAGAGATACTCGGACCCTTGGTATTTACAGCAAAGACGTTGGTATAAAGGCGTTTCTGGCAGCCCCTTTACTCGGCGGTGAAGGTGTTTTGATGGTCGATAGCAAGAATCGTTATTCTTTTCCTGAAAAGAAACAGCGTATTTTAGAAGATTGTGCAATAATAGCCACTGATTTATGGTTTTCTTGGAAAACTTATCGTGAACTCCAGTTTTATCGTCGTTGGAACCAATGGCATCATGGTCTTTCAGGAAAAGTAGGGCATATTTTGATAAGTTTGAAAGAATTGTTAGGGCTTAAAAGCGGTCTTGTGGCCTTTCATGAAATGGATAAGGAAGTTTTTATAATTGAGGCTACAACTGGACTACCAAAAGACATCAGACTGGAAGGTCAACATTTTAATGTGGAAAAAGGTCTTGTCGGTTGGCTATTGAAATACAGAAAGCACTTGATGCTTAATAATCGCTATGGAGCGGATAAGCACAAGTCGTATTTTTTATGGCCTGGCGAGCCTTTTGACAGGGGTCCGGTTTTGATAGGACTCTTTCAGCCAATTGAAGCAGGTACATTGGTGTGGATACTTACCGGAGATGCAGACTTTTTAGGCTGGCCCGAAAGTCTTGCCGAACTCCTGGTGTTTTCTCTTGATCGAGTTATTAATGATTATGCTGTAATAAAATCGGAAATGTGATTTTGCTCAAAATGTTTCGGAGATAAGGTGTATTCATCGGCTCAGGTCGAGGTCACTCGACTTTTCTGATTGAAAGGTATCCGCGAGAGAAAATCGAATTAACGCCGCAAATTAAATTTTACAGCAAAGTTGCTATTGTTTGGAGATTACGTGGTGCTTAAAAACCTTAAAAACCTTATAAAACAGGACCTGGCAATGGATTTGGGTACTGCCAATACCCTTATTTATATTCAAAGGGGGGGTGTGGTCCTGAATGAACCCACAGTAATTGCATATTCAATTAACGACCGCTTAATTGAGGTGGGGCTCGCCGCAAAAAAGTATCTGGGCAGGACTCCTGAGGGTATCAGGGCTGTGCGTCCTATGAAGGATGGTATCATACAGGACTTTGATGCAGTAAGTCAGTTAATAAAAGTCTTTCTGAACCGCGCACAAGAAAGAAAGGGAATCTTTTCACCAAGGATAGTAATTTGTCTTCCTTCCAATATCACCCAGGTGGAGAGACGGGCTGTACTTGAGGCAGCTTATGAGGCTGGTGCCAAAAAAATTTTCTTACTGGAAGAGACCATGGCAGCTGCTATAGGTGCAGGTCTCCCTATTCATGGGGAAGAACCCCAGATGGTGCTTGATATAGGTGGGGGGACAACCGAGTTGGCGGTGATAGCCAAATGGTCTTATTTACATTCCGAGACAATACGGGTGGCAGGGGATGAATTTGACGACGCCATTGTTCGGTGGTTGGCCGAGGAGCATAATCTAGTGGTTGGCTTGACCACTGCTGAAACTATTAAGTGGGATATAGGATCGGTCTGGGATGATGAAAAGGGGCTGGATCAAGAATATAATGTGAGAGGAAAGCATTTTCTGCGAGGGTTACCGGTAACGTCTGTAATTAGTCCTCGAGAACTGAGACCTGTTCTGGAAAAGCCGCTAAATGCAATCGCCGATATGATAGAGGGTGTCTTTGGGCTTTTGTCTGAGGATATCAGAGCTTCCATAAGGGCCAACGGCGTGACACTGACAGGAGGTGGGGCTCTGCTTAGAGGTATTGTCCAATTCTTGGGTTTAAGGACTGATCTTGCTTTTAACCTTACACCTGATCCGCTTATAACTGTAGTACAAGGTGCTGGTCGAACGATCGAAGCCTTTAAAGATTACGAAAGGGTATTTATTAATTAGCAGGTCCTGTGATCAAGAGCCCACCCTTTTAATTTCTTCCTTAAATATTATTTTATTACCCCCTGTTTTTTTTGCGGCATACATTGAGTTATCGGCTTCACTTATAAAATTGTTAATATCTTCCTGTAAACTCCTGTTTGTTCTTCTGAAACGGGAGATACCTATGCTAAGTGAAGTTTTACCTATATCTTCACTCAAATAATTACTTTGTATACGTTCTGCTATCTGGTTTACCTGCTCCGTGTCTGCCTGGGGGATCATTATAGCAAATTCATCTCCTCCATAGCGAAATGGAATATCAACATTACTCCTTATGGAATTAGTCAAAACCTTAGCTAAGCGCTGGAGTACTTTGTCTCCTGCCTGATGCCCCAAGGTGTCATTTAGTTCTTTGAAATTATCGAGGTCTATTATAATTAGATAAAGAAAATAATTTTGTCGAGTGGCCCTTTGGGCCTCCTCTTCAAGTTTTTGGTCGAGAAAGCGTCTGTTGTATAGATCTGTGAGGACATCTCTTGTAGAAAGTCTCTGCAGCAGGGTCCTATATCCACGTTCTGTAGTTATTCTGTTTAGTTTGGCCTCTAACTCGTCTAGGTGAAAGGGTTTTTGAATGAAGTCAGATGCCCCGGCTTTAATAACGTCGGTGTAATTAAAGTCTCGAACATAGCCAGTTATTGCTATTACGTCGGTTTCAGGCCAGAGCTTTTTGATTTTTAGAATAAGCTCCATTCCACCCATTCTGGGCATCTGGAAGTCTGTGATTACGATCGTGCTAGGGGACTGTTTTAACAATGACATGGCCTCCAGACCGTCCACCGCTGTACGACATTGGTGCCCCAAACGGGAAAGAAATTCTGTCAGCAAATTTCTTATAGCAGGATCGTCGTCAACAATTAGTAGCTCTTGTGGCTTTTGTGACAGTTTTTTCCTGATCAAATTTATTTGGTTGTCAGATGATTCTAAAAATTCAGACAAGCCTTTCCCCGAGATTTTATTGATGTATTATTGGTAAACAAAATTTTCTTGAAATAATTGTTTTATGAATTGCGAATTGAAGTAAATAATACTTATTTTATCAACTGAAGTTCCTCAACTTCTCTAATCAAGTCTATTTATAATCATTCAAAGAGAATGAAACAAGATATTCTTTGATTTGAATAAAATATAAAAATAGCGGTCTTGTTGATTTTGATTGGCCTTCTTGCTAAGGTTAAAGTAATTTTACAGTTAATATTTTTCAGCCAAGGGTGTTTCCCCTCGAGTCAAATAATAAATGAACTTAATGATTGGCAATAGCCCACCGATAAGGCGCATCAAGGATCTGATAAACCAGGTAGTGGACACCGATTTAAATGTCCTTATTTGCGGAGAAAGTGGTGTAGGTAAAGAACTGGTCGCCCGCGCACTGCACCAGCTTTCTTGTCGTCGGGAGCATCCTTTAATCAAGGTTAACTGTGCTGCGCTGCCAAGCGAGCTTCTTGAGAGCGAGCTATTCGGTTATGAGCGTGGTGCATTTACCGGGGCGGTACAGCCAAAGCCGGGGAAGTTTGAATTGGCTAACAAGGGGACCATACTACTGGACGAAATTGGCGATATGCCTTACGCACTACAGGCCAAACTCCTACAGGTATTACAGGATTCTGAATTTGCTCGTGTAGGGGGGGTGAGGAATATTCGTGTCAATACCTGGGTGATATCCGCTACGAATCACAATCTTGATGAAGATGTAAGTACAGGCAGGTTTCGAGAAGATTTCTATTACCGAATCAATATTATAAAGATAGTGGTTCCCCCACTTAGGGACAGAAAGGAAGATATTTCATATCTTATTGAACACTTTATACGAAAGTACCAAGGCATGTCAAAGGGCGGAGTAATTGATATCCCTAGTAAGCTTGAAAAGGTATTTGCTGAATATCATTGGCCTGGGAATGTAAGAGAGCTTGAGAACTATGTGAGGAGGTTGATAGTCCTGGAGGACGCTGATTTGCTTGAAGAAGAGATCCTTAGGTCCAAGGGCCACCGAATGTCGGAAGATCAATCTGTTGCTGAAGTATGGATGCCGGATGAATCTCTGATAAATTCCGTATTAGATAACTGTAGACATGAAATGCAAATAAAGTTCCCGTCTTTAAAGGACATCCGAAAAAAAAGTCTGGCTCGTATAGAGAAGGCCGTAATAGAAGAGGCCATAAGGCGGACTAATGGTAATCGCAAACAGGCTGCTCAATTACTTCAAATAAGTTACAAGGCACTTCTTTATAAGATAAAGGATTTTGGGGTAGAAGTGTCATCCAGAGATTCATCTGACGATAGCTTGGAACTAACGTTGCCCAAAGAACTGGAGCCATTCTCATGATTTTTGATATTTGGCAATAATAAATATTATAATGAGAAAAGCTTTTCTATAAATGGAAAAGCTTTTCTCATTATAAATTAAATATGCTTAAATATTAGTTTATATTCCCGATGTTGAATTAAATTTTTTTTTATTTTGGTACTTTATTTGCAGTTGAATCATTAATTAAGCTTTTCTAATATAACAATTTTTCCATAAGGAGACTCTGTGCAACAAGGAGTCCAAAAAGAGCGGCGTCGATTTTTACGAATACCGCTAAATGTTTCTCTGTGCTTACAAACAGAATCCCTTGGAGCTTCAATCGGTGCAGTGTCAACCGATTTGAGCCCGTACGGCATTCAGATTAAGTCTGACAGTCCTATGCGTCATAATGAGACCGTGACCCTCGGGCCTGGTGAAAAAGGCCCTGGTAACGATTATGTTGTGAAAGGACAAATTAAGTGGGTTAAAAAAGATAAAGGCAAATTTAGAAGTGGAATAGCCTTTGAAGATGCAACCAATTGGCTTTTTTCTATTTCTGACCTGGTTAAAGGTCTTGAGACTGAACTCAGTCATTTAATTTATTTTCAATATCTTTTAGATAGTCTGGATGACGGAATTCTGATCTTTGATTCCAAACTTAATATTGTTTTTTCCAACATTAATCAGCCATTTTGCCTGCCAAGAGATCCTGAAAAACTCCGAGGGAAAAATTTTGCAGAGATTTGCTTATTATATAAGGATTCTAAGGGAGAGGCTTCTTTTAAAGAACTCTTTGATAAGGCAATGATTGATAAAGAAGACGTTAGGATAAGCTCTTTTCCTTGCAACTTGCCGTGGCTAAATGATCCGAATTGTCATAATAAATATTATAATATCTGGATTTTGCCTTTAATTGGTCCTGGAGGGGATACAATAGGTCTGCTCTTGCGCAATCGTGATGTCACTGCGCTGCATCTATTACAGGATAGGGAGAAGGCTAGGGAAGAGACCCTGTGGCAAAACTACAGACATTTGATTTTTGGTCAAATGTTCGATGATCTCCTTGAAGATATTGCAAATCCTTTATCAGCAATAATTGGGCGTTTAGATCTTATGGCTCAAAAAATATCCAGATGTGAAACTCCCATAGATGAAATACAGATAAAGGATTGGGTCTCTGATATCAAATCGATTCAGATCATAACAGGTCAAATAACCGAATTTTGTTGGGCCATTGCTCTTAGAAGAAAAAATGAGACAATAGGAGCAGTGGTGCCGTTTTCCTTAAACAGTATGATAGAAGATGAACTAAGAATTTTAGATCTTCATTTCCTGTTCAGGAAGATAAACAAGCAGGTATCTTTATTTCCCGACCTCCCTCTTCTTTGTGGAAATTATTCAGAGTGGGCTAATGCATTTTTGGCTCTGTGCTTAGTGCTGATGAAGCAGATGGCAACTCTTGACAATATGTGGATGTCGATTCAGACTTTTAAAAAGGATGAAGACTTGGTCCTCCGTATCAGCCACAACGGAAAGGCTCTAAATACCCCTTTAGATAAAGATCCCAGCCTTCATATTTTATCGCTTTTAAAAAAGAAATATGGAGTCAATATATACGTTTCAGGCAATTCGGGTTCTCAGACAGTGATATTCAAGATGACAACATCAAAGATGCAAGAACCATTAAGTAAATCTGTTTTCTTAGCTTCTAGGCCAAATTCTCGTTTTTCTGCTTCATTTGGTTAAATTTCTACGAACAGAGGATTTGAGATCGTCTAAATTGAAGGATTTGACTATATAGTCATCCGATGCCCACGATGCCAGATCCTGTTTATATTCAGGATAAGCAGAACTCAAGATAACAGGCACCCGGGGTTTTTTTTGTTTCATTTGACGGAGTACCTCTATGCCGTCCATACCGGGCATGTTGATATCTAAGATGACAAGATCCGGTTCCTTAGCATCAAATAATTTAAGGGCATCTTCT
>CAZPDU010000256.1:0-4616 GCA_964585405.1 uncultured Thermodesulfobacteriaceae bacterium
CCGGTGCCGGCCGAGATGAAGCATGCCTATCATTGCGACGAGGCCTTCCTGTCCAGCCAGCCGGCCCCGAAGAATTTCGGCCGCGGCAATGGCGGCGGACGATCCCAGGGCAAAATCACACGCCCACGCAACATAAGACGCAACAGCAGCAGGCACTGAAGCGAAGTCCCTGCGATAGCAGGCAAGCGGGTGTATCCACAGGCTTGCGTTTTATCCGCAGCGGGGTATTTTTTGCATAATCGCAAACGTCTTAAAAAGACTCAGGAGATAAAAGAATGACAAATATTTCAAAAATCACGCTTTACAGCGGCGGCCACAAGGGGGCTGAGGCGGAATTCGGCAAGCTTGCCGAAGTCTGGCACATGAAAGAGGTGAATATATCATTTGAAGGGCACGATACCGAGCGCACCCGGGGTCTCCGGGTACTGAACCCGGAAGAGCTGCAAAGGGGTGATGTCAGCATGGAAATCGTGTCCAAGCGGATGGGACGCACTTACTCCCGTACGGACAAGATCCGAAAAGTCATACAGTCCATTTTTCACATGGTCAATAGCGGCCACCATGTCATTGCGGTCGGATGGATACTGGAGGACAACACTGTCAAGGGGGGAACCGGATGGGGGGTTGAGTTGGCAAAACTGTTTAACCGGCCCCTGAGCGTCTATGATCAGGAACGAAAGGGGTGGTTTTCCTGGAAGGATGGCCAATGGGTTGAGAACACACCGGTGATTACCTCAGATACGTTTGCCGGCACCGGAACCCGCTACCTTTCCGATGACGGCCGGGAGGCCCTGCACGATCTTTTCATCCGCTCTTTTGGTCCTGCGGAGCAAAAATAGTGACTGAATAGCCGATGGGGTCGCACCAGGATAACATATATTGCGTTCCAGGGAATAAAGGTCTTTCGGAACAAAGGTGACCGGACAGATTTTCTGCAACATTTGGCTCAACCATGTCAAGATAGTGGCTTAATAAAAATAAATATTTGGCTTGCTATTATGTATAAAGGTGTTTAGTATACTTCATCAAGTAAGTCCCGCTGTACGCTGAAAATTGGCGGGATGGTTTCTTTCTGTAGGGATTATCCGTTTGTTAAACGTTATCATCCTTCAGTTTGCAACATTGAAATATTTTAAAAGGAGGATGATATTATGACAAATGGAACTGTTAAGTGGTTTAACGACCGCAAAGGCTTTGGATTCATCGAACAGGAAAACGGACCGGATGTGTTTGTGCATCATAGCGCAATCAATGCGACTGGTTTTAAATCCCTCAATGAAGGTGCTCGCGTGACCTTTGACATCGAGCAAGGCTCAAAAGGTCCGGCTGCTGTCAATGTGACCATTGTTTAACTTGGTTTTTTAAGGCAATTAAAGGCATCTCCTGTGAAACAGGGGGTGCCTTTTTTATTTTTTAGTTATCGCTTGCATCAAACCACAATTATGCCGGCTGAGATTCTTTTCTCTGTTATCAGCGATCTTATCGATCCGGCAACCGACCAGAGAGGAAAATCAATGGCAAAATCTCATTATCAGTTCAAGAAACGTCAGAAAGAATTGGACAAGAAAAAAAAGAAAGAGGCAAAAAGGCAGAGCAAGCTGGAAAACAGGGCGGTTGAAACCGATGAAACTGAAAAAGACCCGAATCCTGCAACAGAGGACCGGTAAGCATAGTGGACCTGTCAGCAACAATTGCCGTGTTCCGGGGGACAGTTCTGAATGAACTTGACTGGCGGAATAATTAATAAGGTAATTCCATGCCGAGACAAGTCAGGTTACTGGAACTCTTCATCTTCCAGATATTTTCGCTGCTCTTCGGTCAGGTCGGTGCCCAGGACCAGTTCCGTCATGCCGATGATCCCGTTCATGGGAGTGCGGATCTCGTGGCTCATGTTGGCTAAGAATTCACTTTTAGCAGTGTTAGCTATTTCAGCCACCTCTTTCGCCTCCCTTAACTCATCCTCAGCCTGCTTGCGTCCTGCAATCTCTTTATTAAGGGCTATTATGGAGGTCGTTTTCTTCGCTAAATCTTCCGTCATCCGATCAAATGCCCTTGCGAGCTGGCCCATTTCATCAGGCGCGTCCATACCCACTTTGTAATCCAGATTTCCCCCGGCTACTTGCTCTATAGCTTTGTTAAGTCTTTTTATGGGTTTCAAAAAAACCCCACTGAAAACAAGAGAGAGAGGGATCAATAAAACGACAAGAAAAGGTAAGAGCACCCCTGCCTGTATCATGAGTCTGTTTAAGGGCGCTAAAATCTCTTTTGATCCCTGGTCTACACATAGCGTCCATTTGATCCCGTTTTCCAAAAGAAGGGGCTGTTGAATATCTGCAAATACGAATAACCGCTTTTCTTCGTGGATATGTGAGCCTTTTGTTTCGAGCCAGTTCCCTTGGCGCTTCAGAAACCTCTCTAAATCCTCACCGGAGAAAGCTTTTATGCTTAACGGTTTAATACCAGGGTGGAATATTATCCAGCCTTTCTCATCAATTAGGAGGGGATGGCCGGTTTTACCGATTTTGAAGTCTTCAAGTGGCTCAAAAAAGGTTTTGAGATCTGCCACCGCCTTACATATGCCTATAACGCCGCCGTTCCTGTCTTTTACCGGAACCACGATAGACATACTCAGAGTATTGGCTGATTCATCGAATACAATATTTCCAATCAAGACCTTTCCTTTTCCATCCGCAAAACTCTTCTGCCACCATTCTTCATCCTCCTGATAAAAATCAGATGTTTTTCCTGATGAAGCGACTAAACCGCCGAACTTGTCTGTTAGAAACATTTCACATATATTTTTTTCCTCTTTACTCTCTCTTTTAAACTCAAGCTGGCAAAATTTTCCGCGTATTCTTTCACCAAAAGGCTGTCATCAGATGCCTCAATCCATTTGTTGTCCATGTCCATGAGATAGCCATGTATGGCATCTTGTTCCATACCTTCATATTGCTCATTGCTTTTGTTAATTGTGTCCTTTATTAGGTTTCTGGATAAATATGTGTGTATTTCATTGGTCTCATCACTGATCATTTGAGAAATTCGATCTGATAAAATAAGCGCGATCTTCTTATGATCTTCAACAATGGTGTTGCGGAGTAGAGTGAATACCCCCAAATACCCCAAAGTGATAGCCGTGATGATAACGATCATTGCTGTCAAACACATAAAAAGAGTCAACTCTACCCTTATGCTTTTTTTATATATGTTTTGTTTTTTCAAGCTCTCAGGCCCTCTATTACTTCACGCTCCACCTTTCTTCCTTCCTTGCATTCCAGCCAAGCCATATCATTGCCACACATGTCAGAATAAAGATGAAAGTCAGGAAGGCGATTGGACGACGTCCTTTTCTTTTTACCTTTTGGTCTTCTATATTGATAATCTCAGGATTTTGAGGGGTTCCAAGACCTGAGATAAGACTCAGAGTTGTAAGCCGTGAAAAGCGAGGACAACTTCACTTGTCTTAATCTTCAACCACCGGTATGGTTTCCGAACCCTGAAGGGATGCTTCCTTTTTCTCTGCTTTCTCTATGATATGGACCGTCTCTTCCACCCTGGGGAGGTAGATCTTGAAAGTGCTCCCTTTGCCCGGCTCACTGTGGACACAGATGTTGCCTTTACTCTGCTTGACGATCCCATACACGGTGGAAAGCCCCAGACCCGTTCCCTTGTCCCTCTCCTTGGTGGTGAAAAAGGGCTCAAAGAGCTTGGCTTGCACTTCCTTTGTCATTCCGATGCCCGTGTCGCTCACTGCCAACATCACATAAGGACCCGGTATCACCGATATGTGGTTCCGAGCAAAAGTTTCATCCAGCTCTACGTTACTTGTCTCAAGCGTCAGCTTTCCTTCCTTGGGCATGGCATCCCGGGCATTGACCACAAGGTTTATGATCAACATTTCCATCTGGGCAGGGTCGACCAGGACTCGGCCTAAATCCGGTTCCAGCAACACCATCAAGTCTATCTTTTTTGTAATAACACGCCTTAGTATCTTTTCCATGTCGATTATTAATTCATTGAGATTCGTAATTTTTCGCTCAAGCGGTTGATTGCGACTGAAAAGCAGGAGAGAATGAATCAAAGATGCGCCGTATTGCGCATTCCGGATAATTTTCTCAATATTCTTTCGAACGGGGCTTTCCGATCCAACACCGTTTAGTGCAAAATCTGAATAAGTTATGATGACTGTCAGTAGATTGTTGAAATCATGCACAATGCCTCCGACAAAGATACCCATGGCTTCCATTCTCTGTAAAAAATCAACCTGTTTCTCCAGTTTCTCAGAATATTCCTTTATCTTTTTCTCTGCCTGCTTTTGCTCGGTGATATCGCTGACCGCCGCCCTGATCTGCCTTAAATCGTCATCCGTGTTTTTTATGACCATGCATTCCATGCGGGTATAAAAATCATGACCGTCATCTCTCACGAGCCGCAGCTCACAGGACTGGGATGTCTCTGATTCCAGAAGACGCTGCCGGTGTTGATAGAAAATGTCCTGGTCATCTCTCAGGACAAAACGAGTGAAAGGCTTTCCGATCAAGGCATTCCGCTCTATCCCTATCAGAGAAGCACCGGTCAGATTGACCTCCTTGATGATCCCCTTTTCACTCACTGTA
>CAZPDU010000257.1:0-5345 GCA_964585405.1 uncultured Thermodesulfobacteriaceae bacterium
CGTTCGGTCTTATTATAGCCCTGGCCCGTAAATTGAAGCCGACATTTGAGAGGGTTGAGAGGGGATTTTTCAGTCGTGCGGGTCTCAGGGGCATGGATCTCAATGGAAAGACCCTCGGCCTGATAGGAACAGGTAGAATCGGTGCTCAGATGGCCAGGCTTGGTTGGGCCTTTGGAATGAAAGTAATTGCCCATGATGTAGAGCCGGATTTAGCACTTACCGAGAAATTCAAGGTGACATTTCTGGACCTTGAAGAGGTACTGCAGCAGGCTGATGTTATCAGCCTGCATGTGCCATATCTCCCGTCTACCCATCACCTGATTAATGCAGAGAGATTGCGTCTTATAAAGCCCACAGCCCTGCTTATAAATACTGCGCGCGGAAAGGTCATCGACACTAAGGCAGTCGCTGTGACTCTGCGCGAAGGCCGATTGGGAGGAGTAGCCCTTGATACCTTTGAGGGCGAAGAGGTCTGGATCGAAGAAGAATTTCTCAAAAGAGACGACCTGGCGGCTATTACGTTAAAGGAGGCCATGGAAAGTTTTTCAATCCTGCATTCAGAACACGCAATTCTGACCCCGCACAATGCATTCAATACCAGCGAGGCACTGGAACGAATCCTCATAACAAGCGCTGAAAACGTCAAGGCCTATTTTAGCGGCAGTCCACAAAATTTAGTCTCAAAAACGCCTTAGAGTTAAACCGGTAAAGTCTGTGTACAGCGTTATTTAACTTATATCATTGACCCCATAGCCAGATTACCTTTCGAGATCAGCCCCTGAAATGACGATGAAAGTCTATACTGAACCAGTTGACAAAATGTTCTGATACCTGAATTTCCCCAGAGCCGGTCAGAAAGGTCTTTATGTATGATATATATAGTGTCGTCGAAATCCCAGAAAACAATAGTTTTCCCAGCGGGTTTAAACTTTAGCAGGTCATCTATATTGCGCAGGTTGGCAACATGCAACATGAGATAGTCTGCCTCGGTAGCATTTATATCTTCATACAGATTCTTTGTAAGACCGTCTAAATGCAGATATGTTGATGGTAAAAGCCAGAACACCTGACCGGTCGGTATGTCAGGATATTTTCGGTTTATATACGTTACGACATGGCTGGAAATGGAGCTTATCAATACGTCTTTATCACGTTGACGGGTCTTAATATCTGCTATGATCTCGTCGACCAGACACTCATCTTCTTGATTGTTACCCTGTGACTTTATTTCAATGTTAATTTTCTTGCTCAGAACACCCATAACTTCGTCATAGGAAGCAATTTCTCCGCCGGTTATTTCAGATATTTCGGCAAATGTCGTATTGCCTATTGCTCTCACGTCGCCGAACAGTCTGAGCATCCTTTTGTCATGATAGACAACTATTCTTTTGTCTTTTGAATATTGGACATCAAACTCTATAAATGCATATTTGTTGTCTCTCTCTGCGGCTTTCAGGGCGGCAATGGTGTTCTCCCTGTGTTCTGCAGATGCGCCACGATGTGCGCCCAGCGTGCATCTGTATGCATAGCGGGTTCGATTGTTCGTACCCTCCTGTTCCAGAATTTCGTCAAGGCTTTTTGTGTGAGGCGGCATAGAGCAGGCGGCTATTATTGCTGTAAGAAAGGCTATTGTGAAGACAGGCAAAAAACGGTCTCTTCTGAAAAACCGATTCCGGCAGCGTACCGACCCTACTGCGCCGATTGCCTGGATAAAGTTCGTCCCAACCGGTAGAAATATTCCACGGAAAACAAAACGGCAGATCGCTGAAACCAGTCTATGGGATATTGGAAAAGCCTTCTCAACGATCATCTCTAAAACCCAAATCAGCAATTATTTTGAATTATCTAATAATTACAAACAGTAAGCCGAGAATCGCTCAGGAATGCCTTTAAAGTTCATAAACGATCCCAGGTCCTTGTCTGCCGACTAACGTCCGATTGAAAAAAAGATACAGTTATCTGTACCGGGATCACAGAATCTGAACATTAAATGTGTACCTTCACGGTAATACCTCCCATATCTGTATAAGTCAGGATGCCTTTTTGCGTATCTGTCCCATTGCTCCCAAGAACGCCAGTGGCCGTGATAATTATACCGATGTCCTTTATGATTTAAATGCCCATAATGGCGGCCTTTATCATAGGGGCGTTCTCTGTATCCGGGGTGTTTGTGGTAATCTGGACGATAATGATATTCAATCCCCATGTCCCTATGATGTTTACGGTCTTCCCTCCTCATATCTTCTCGATATTTATGTTGTTTCCGTTCCATTTCCTCTGAATGCTTCATCATTTTCTTTTGGTGTTCCTGCTTTTCCTTTATATCTTCCTGTCCCTGCCCCATTTTTTTCTTCTGAGCTTCATATACCCTATTATCTGGAGGGTCTGCGAACGCAACCGAAGAAAGGGATGCCGTTAGGAAGAAGATTGAAGTAATTATCCACATTGATTTTTTCATGTAAATATCCTCCGTAACATTGTTTAAGAAAAAACCTCTGAACTATTCAAGGCTCTGAAACATTGGGATTTCATCCTGTCAGGATGAGTCTGTTGGTCTTTTCCAAACGGAAAAAGGCCCTTCAGCCAAGAGATAAACTGTCTCAGTCTGGACGTTTTTTCAACCGATTGAGGCGACGACACCTTTACACGCAGTCTTTCCGCTCGAACTTCAGGGGCGGGATGACTTGATAAGAAGGAATGATCATTGCCCGTAGCGGCCAGTTTCATCAAGGCGGAAACAGCCGCTTGCTCCCTGTAGCCCTCCTGTTTCATCAACATAACCCCAAAGTCGTCCGCCTCCCGCTCCTCCTGTTGGGAGAACTGGGCGCTAAGCAGATCTTGGGCCAATGCGCCCAGAACTGACCTGGCGATTTCGCCTGCCTCATTTTGCTGGGATGCTGCAATCTTACGCACCGCGCTGCCGGCATACGCGATGATGATCTTTTTCTTGACGTGTTTTTTAATCACATGGCCCATTTCGTGTCCTATAACAAACATAAGTTCTGCATCGTCCATGATATCCATCAGCCCGCTGTAAATGCGAATGGTACCGTCAGCCATGGCAAAAGCATTCACCTTGGGAGAAAGATAGACCTTAAAATCGAAATCATAACCATCAAATCTATCGACACTGCCAGTCAGCCGTTGAAGCCGCCTTGTATAAGGATGATCAGGATAAGCAACAGAGTGTTTTAGATCAGATTGTTTTGAGACCTGGTTAGCCATCAGCTGAACCTCTTTGTCATCCAAGGTCGCTGCTCGGACAGCTTCGATACCGGCCTGAGTCGCCATACCAATATCGGTATCTTCACATCCGGCTGAAAAAATGCCCAGAATCAGGACAAAAATCAGGCACGCTCTGCTCATGACATTCACCCGCAAAAATCACCCAGTTGGCCTCATAGCCCCCTTTTCGCGAAAAACCAATATTGCTGCTTACAATATATTGCTTGTTTTTTCTGATTATTCAAATCTAAAATTAAGACTCTTCGGTGTTGGGTACAATACAGAATATGTCCGCGCCGCGAACCTGCCAAGCCAAGAACATACGTGATTCGGTCAAATACCAGCTCGTTATCAAAAAGAACCGTATGGCGTCTTTCCCAGAAAATCAGGACAGAATATGAACTCAGCCGGCAGCCACAAAAGGCCTATTCCAGTTCAGATTATGGATCATAGCGATAGTCTGTATTTTGTCGAACGACCAGGCGGGTGCTACCAGCTGATCCCTGGGAGGGTCTCCTGTGAGCCTCTGTATCACAGTGCCTTTGGGTAGATTTACCAGGGCCCAGGCAACCATTTCCACATAATCTTTCTGTGTAATGGGTTTATATTTACCGGCCTTATACAGCCGGTTAAGTTCAGTGTTTTCAACGATATACTGATGGTGAAACTTGACCCCATCCACCTTGAGACTTGCCAAAAGCCTCACAGTATCTTCCATCTCGCTGCGGCCTTCACCGGGCAGTCCGAATATTATATGCGCACAGATCATAAGACCGTACTGCCTTGAAATCTCAACAGCCCGGATAAAATCAGACACTGTATGCCTCCTGTTGATTCTGGCAAGTGTGGCATCAGAGGCACTCTGAAGTCCATATTCCATCCATACCATTCGTCCTTCACCAAGACGTGAAATCAGCTCCAGACGCTCCTTATCCACGCAATCAGGGCGGGTGCCGATAGAGAGACCTACCACTTCGGATCCTATAAGGGCCTGCTTATAAATATCCTCCAGCCTGTCAACCGGGCCATAGGTATTGGAAAAAGACTGAAAATACGCTATAAACTTCTTGGCACCGTAGCGCCTGCCCGCCCGGCTGATTCCTGCCTTCATCTGTTCAGCTATGTCTTTACCTGATTCATAGGCACCAGTACCTGAGCCCTTGGCATCACAGTATATGCAGCCGCCCCTGCCCTTGGTTCCATCCCGGTTGGGACATGTGAAACCCGCGTCCAGGGAAATTTTTTGTACCCGTTCTCCAAAGACAGAGCGCAGATATTGATTAAGACTGAGATACATTGGTCAAGGCAGCCTCATGGGAATCAAACCAGGCCCTCAGCCAATTCATGGCCTCGTCCCTGGTACCGATCTCACCTTCCACCTGTGCCTGTTCCAGGGCATCCAGGGCCTTTCCTATAAATGGACCGGGAGAAAGACCAAAGATTCTTTGAAGATCATGGCCGGTAAGAAGCCGGGGCTCAGTCTTTAAGGGCTTTAGCCGTTCCTGATAAAAAAAATGCACCTTTCCCCACAGGCCGGCCAATTCCCTATCAAGCTCCAATGGCTTGAGCGGTCCACAGCCGGACATGCTGTCAGCCATGGCAAGGAGAAAAAAGGCTGGATAATCAGAGCCGGTTTCCATAAGCAGTCGCCTCATAGCCCGTTTAGTGGGGCCTCCTTGTCTAAGATCTTTCAGGAGATGAAATGCTCTCATATGAAGTTTCACCATCTTGGCTACAAATATAGTTTCTTTTTTAGACCAGCGAAGACGCCTTCCTATTTCCAGGACCATGTCGGAACCTTTATGGTCGTGCTGGTAAAAGGTGGGGCGTCCCTGTTTTTCCCCCTTGCAGCTTGGCTTGCCAATGTCATGAAGAAATGCCGCCCACTTAAGTTCGGAGATTCTAGAACTATTTTCAGCAATCCAGCTTTCCATGGGCCCGCATGGGGAAAATTTACTGCAAGGATTAATAATAAGACCCTCCATGGCCTCAACCGCCGCGAGACTGTGCCCCATTACGTCCAGATGATGATAACCCGGCTGAGCCATGCCTTCGATGGGTGTGATCTCATGTATCAGCGCCTGGGGCAATCCCACCTCTACCCTCTCGTGCAGTGTGCT
>CAZPDU010000258.1:0-11147 GCA_964585405.1 uncultured Thermodesulfobacteriaceae bacterium
CAATGAACGGGAATACCTCGAGGTGGCGGTTCTGCAGGTCGAAATGAATTCCCAAAAAGGCCACAAGCGAATTGCCGAAATCATCCACCGGGTCATCCCGTATCCATTGATGCTGGGCTTCTATACCGAAACAGGTGAAATTGCCCTGAGCATCGCTCCCAAGCGTTTCAGTCAGGCTGAACATGGAGCCTTTGTCGCCGAGCGTTCATATACCACCGGCTGGATGAACATCGGGGCATTCAATGACCGCGAAGCAGCCTTTGTCGCATCACTTGCATGGGACAATATGCCGCTCCAGACCTACGGCACTTTATACAATGCCTGGACGGATCGTTTTACCGGATACGAATGCTCGGTATTATCCGGGACCTTTACGATCGGCAAAGCCGGAGACCGGCTGGAACAGTTGACGAGGTGCCGGGAAATTGAATCAAGAATATCGGAGCTGCGCGGGCAGCTGAAAAAAGCAGCTTTCAACCGGCAGGTGGAGCTGAATACACAAATCAAGAAATTTGAACAAGAGCTCAAGCAACTGGCTGCTAGCCTGTAATAAGAGAGGTTTAATCATGGAAAAAATGGATGGTAAAACAATGGACATCGTAGCCGAAAATGTTGCCAAGCTGAAGAAGCTGTTTCCGGAGGCCTTCACTGAAGGCAAGGTGGATTTTGAAGTCCTGAAGGAAGTGCTCGGCACGTTTGTGGACGACCGCGATGAACGCTACAGCTTTACATGGAACGGTAAGAGCAAAGCCCGGATGATAGCCCAGACACCCAGCACAGGAACTTTGCGCCCCTGCAAGGAAGAGTCGGTGAATTGGGATACCACGCAGAATATTTTTATTGAAGGCGACAACCTTGAGGTGCTCAAGCTCCTGCAGAAGAGTTATCACAAAAAAGTGAAGATGATCTATATTGATCCGCCGTACAACACCGGCAAGGACTTTGTTTATAAAGACAACTTCAAAGACAGCATCAAAAGCTACAAGGAAATCACCGGTCAGGTGGATGGTGAGGGCCGTAACCTCTCAAACAATCCCGAAACCAGTGGGCGCTATCATACCGACTGGCTGAATATGATGTATCCACGTCTGAAGTTGGCCCGAAACCTGCTGAAGGACGATAGGGTTATTTTTATCAGTATTGATGAGGTCGAAGTCTCTAATCTCACAAGAATCTGCGATGAAATATTTGGAGAAGAAAATAGACTTGGAACTATTGTTTGGAAGAAGAAAACTAATGGGAACAATATGGGGTATATCCCACCCGTTCACGATTATTTCTTGGTTTATGCAAAAGTCGCCTCTGAAAATTGCTTGCTGGGCTTTCCTTTATCTGATGAGTTTATTGAAAAGACTTATTCTAATCCAGACAATGATCCACGAGGACCATGGACAACTTCAGATTTATCTGCCAATCACGTTGGACCGTATTTTGAAATTACAAACCCAGAAACTGGTGAGAAATTCCTTCCTCCCCAAGGCCGTTATTGGGTTTTTGGGGAAGAGGACGTAAAGAAAAGAATAGCAGATGGAAGAATTATCTTTGGCAAATCAGGGAATAGCAGACCCATACAAAAAAAGTTCCTAAACGAAAGATCCTCTATGCGGCGCAAAGCTGAATCATGGTGGGATGCTCATGGAATGAATGAAGATGCCACCTCTCTCGAAGTGGTCGAAGGCATCGCCAAGCTGAAGGATGAACTCAATCCGGAAATTATGCGGGTGGTATTCAAGGACTCCGGGTTCAAAGATGACGTGGTCAAAACCAATGCGGTTCAGATTCTCAAACAGGCCGGCATCAATGATGTGAGGAGTCTGTGATGAACCACGAAAAGCACGAAAGAACACAAAATAAAAGGGCAACCACGGAACATACGGAAGTTAAACCACAGATGGACTCGGATGGACACGGATTGGTCAGGGACATTCGAGAAATTATATCCCAGGCTCGTTCGTTGACACGACGTAGTGTGAATTCTTTGCAAGTTATTTCCAATTATCTGATTGGAATGCGGATTGTTTTAGAGGAACAGGGAGGACATAAACGAGCCGAATATGGAAAAGAAACGATGAAGCTTTTGGCAGAGGAGCTTACACAAGAGTTTGGTCGGGGGTACTCTCGGCGTAATATTGAACTTATGCGTAAGTTCTATCTGACTTATTCGTTTATGGTTGAACTAAAAACGCAAACAGTTTCTGCGCTTTTCGATAATCTCCAGATTGGCCAGACAATGTCTGACCAATCCTCCCTGGGAAAATCCCAGACACTGTCTCGGAAATTCAATCTTGCACAGATAACGCAAACGCTGTCTGCGAAATTGCCTTTAAGCTGGTCACATTACCTATTTCTTATGGGAATCTCAAACCTGGATGAACGCAAATTTTACGAGATAGAATCTGCCAGTGAAGGTTGGTCACTTAGAGAGCTGAAACGGCAATTTAACTCCTCACTCTTTGAACGGCTGGCTTTGAGCAAAGACAAAGCTGGTGTGAAAAAACTTTCAGAACAGGGGCAAACGATCGAAAAACATGCTGATGTGATTAAAGACCCATTAGTTTTGGAATTTCTGGGCTTTGAAGAGCATTACCGCTATTCAGAGACGGAACTGGAAACAGCCATCATCGATAAGCTAGAACATTTTCTACTGGAGCTTGGAAAAGGCTTTCTCTTTGAAGCACGCCAAAAACGCTTCACCTTCGATGAAGAACATTTCTTTGTCGATTTAGTTTTCTACAATCGCCTGCTTCGTTGTTATGTCATTATCGACCTGAAAATCGGTGAACTGAAACATCAGGACCTCGGACAGATGCAGATGTATGTCAATTATTTCGACCGCTATGTAAAACTGGCTGACGAGCAACCAACGATTGGCATCGTCCTTTGCAAAAAGAAGAAAGATTCTATCGTCGAGATAACCCTTCCCGAAGGCGCCAATATTCACGCAACCAAATACCAAACCTATCTCCCAGATAAAGAGGCACTGAAAAAGCAACTCGAAGAAGCTCAGGCAGAATGGGAAGCAACTCATGAGGATTCCTCGGCAGTTAAAAAACAAGGAGGCAACCATGAATAATCAACTTTCGTGCCTTTCGTGGTTAAAAACGGAAGGTTATCATGAAAATTAAGTTCAACCCGAATCTGGACTTCCAGAAGCAGGCCATAGAATCCGTTGCCGGGGTGTTTGAAGGGCAGGAAATTTGTCAGACCAATTTTACCGTGGCTCCGTTGCAGAACAGCAGGCAGATGGAGTTTTCAACCATGGAAAACAATCTGGGTATCGGAAACCGCCTGAAGCTATTACCTGAGGACATCCACAAGAACATCCGCAAGATACAGCTGCAGAACGGGCTGGCCCCCTCCGAGAAAATGGACTCCATGGATTTTACCGTAGAGATGGAGACTGGGACCGGAAAGACCTATGTCTATCTGCGCTCAATCTTTGAAATGAACCGGCTCTACGGTTTCACCAAATTTATCATTGTTGTACCGTCCATCGCCATCAAGGAAGGCGTTGCCAAGTCATTAGAGATTACCGCCGAGCATTTTAAAGAGCTCTATGAAAATGTGACGTTTGATGCCTTCGTCTATGACTCCAGCAAGCTTTCCGACGTAAGAAACTTTGCCACCAGTCCGGACATCCAGATCATGGTGATCAATATTGATGCTTTCCGGAAAAGCTTCACCGATCCGGAAAAAGAAAATAAGGCGAACATTATCCACCGTTCTCATGACCGGATGACCGGTGCCAAGCCAATTGAATACATTCAGGAAACCAACCCGATTGTAATTGTGGATGAGCCGCAGAGCGTGGATACCACGTCAAAGAGTAAAGAGGCTATTCGCTCACTCAATCCGCTTTGCACTCTTCTTTATTCCGCTGCTCATATCGACAAGCACCATATGCTCTACAAGCTGGATTCGGTGGATGCTTATGAACAGAAGCTGGTCAAGCAAATTGAAGTTGCCGGAGTTGAAGTCAAAGACGGCCATAACAAAGCCTTTATAAAGCTCCTGAGTGTAAATAACAAGAAGAGCCCGATCACCGCCAAAATCGAGATCGACTTTCAAAACAAAGGTTCAATCAAGAGAAAAGAACTTACCGTACAAAGCGGAGATGACTTACTCGAAAAAAGTGGTGGTCGTGATATCTATGATGGCTACATCATCGAGGATGTCTATTGCGAAAAAGGCAATGAATACATCAGCTTTACCAGCAAGCCGGAGATCCTGAAACTGGGTCAGGCCATCGGCGAAGTTGACCCGGATGAATACAAGCGCCTGCAGATCCGCAAGACCATTGAGGAACATCTGGATAAAGAAATGCGCCTGCGGCCTCAGGGCATCAAGGTACTGAGTCTGTTTTTCATCGACAGGGTAGCCAACTACCGCTGGTACGATGAAGGCGGCAATCCGCAAAAGGGCAAATTCGCTTTGATGTTTGAAGAGGAGTATGCCCGGGCAATCCGCAAACCCAAATACAACACGCTCTTTGAAGGGGCCGATTTGGATACGGTGGCCGCCGGTGTGCATAACGGGTATTTTACCGTCGATAAAAAGAAAGACGCTACGGGCAACGAAATGTTGAAGGATGCCTCCGGTAACACTGCAGCGGATGAGAGCGCCTACAACCTGATCATGAAAGAGAAGGAGAAGCTGCTCAGCTTTGACTCAAAACTTAAGTTCATCTTCTCGCACTCTGCCCTGAAAGAAGGTTGGGATAATCCCAATGTATTCCAGATCTGTACGCTCAACGAAACCAATTCCGTTATCAAGAAACGGCAGGAAATCGGCCGTGGTCTGCGTATATGTGTCAATCAGGATGGCGATCACGTTCACGGGTTTGAAGTCAACACGCTCACGGTTATGGCCAACGAGTCTTATGAGAAGTTTGCTGAACAGCTCCAGAAAGAGATTGAGCAGGAAGAAGGCATTAAATTTGGCGTGGTTGAAGATCATCTGTTTGCCAACATCGTTGTTCCGGTTGACGAGTACAACAATGAATACCTTGGAGTCGATGCTTCCAAGAAGCTGTGGGACCACCTGAAAACCACCGGATATATTGATACCAAAGGCAAGGTGCAGGACACCTTAAAAAGGGCCCTAAAATGCGGTGAGCTGGAACTGCCGGAGGAATTCAAAGATCAAGCCCCGCAAATTGCTGCGGTGCTGAAGAAGGTTTCCGGCAATCTCAATATCAAAAACCGTGAGGACAAGGAAAAGGTATCACTGAATAAAGCCGTATTTTTAAGTCCGGAATTCAAAGAGCTTTGGGACCGGATCAAATACAAGACCACTTTTAGAGTCGATTTTGATGTGGAGGCTCTTGCCACAAAATGCGCTGAAGAGATTAAAGGCAATCTGCAGGTGGGCAAAGCCAGGTTTATTTATCGAAAAGCCAAGGCCGAGATTGACCGTGGAGGTGTTCACGCAGAGCAGGTTCAGGAAACAGCCAGTGTCTACGAGTCACAATCTTTCGAACTCCCGGATCTGATCACTTATCTCCAGAACGAAACCAACCTGACACGCCGGACAATCGTTAAGATTATCAACGACAGTGGCCGCCTTGAGTCCTTTAAAAACAACCCGCAGAAGTTCATCGAGCAGGTATCGACCATCATCCAGCACCAGATGCGTCTCTTTGTGGTCGACGGGATTAAGTATCACAAGATCGGTGATGACCACTTTTATGCTCAGGAACTGTTCAGCGATAACGAGCTGTTTGGCTATCTACAGAAGAACATGGTTGAAAGCCAGAAGTCAGTCTTTGACCATGTGGTCTACGATTCCGATGTAGAGCTGGAGTTCGCCACTGCCTTTGAACGAAGCGATGACATCAAGCTATACGCCAAGCTCCCGGACTGGTTCAAAATCGACACGCCACTGGGTACCTACAACCCGGACTGGGCTGTATTGATTGAGGTGGATGGAAAAGAGAAACTCTACTTTGTTGTTGAGACCAAAAGCACCTTATTCACCGATGCGCTACGCCCAACTGAAAAAGCCAAAATCGCATGCGGCAAGGAACACTTCAAAGCTCTGGGCAAAGAGGTTGAGTTCGCCGTCACAAATGCGTTCGAGGACTTTTCAGGGAAGTACATGCGATGAATGCGGAACCACAAATGGACACGAATAAACACGAATTTGGAGAAGAATGATGAGCGATAATTATAGCGTTTCCGGAAGAATAAATATTCTTCGACAAGCTTTGGCATCAGATAATAACAAAGTCGCTTTTTTATTGGGAGCCGGTTGCCCTCTCTCTATACGAGGTAGAGACAACAAACCTCTGATCCCAGATATTGCAGGGTTGACTAAAACTGTATGTTCGGGGCTAGATAAGGAAAAGGTGCAAAAACTTAAAAATGGAATTGCATTACCTGGAGGCAAAGAGGCGACAATTGAAGATATTCTTAGTCGTGTCAGGTTATTGATCGAGGCAATTGGTGATAGTGAATTTGATGGATTGAAGAAACAAGACCTGACTGTTATTGAGAAGAGTATCTGCGACAAAATCACTCAAGAGGTTAACAAAGAGTTACCAGATGAAATCACTCCGTACCATAACCTGGCTTCATGGATATCGGGAATCCCAAGAGAACATCCTGTTGAGATATTTACTCCAAACTATGACCTTTTGGTTGAGTCCGCTTTAGAAGAAAAAAACAATCCATATTTTGATGGTTTCATCGGTTCTCGAAGGGCTTTTTTTGATCTGCACACGATTGAACATGAAGAACTTCCTGCACGTTGGGTTCGACTCTGGAAACTGCATGGTTCGGTTAACTGGTGGGTTGGTGCAGACGGCAAAGTTTTTAGAGGATTTTCTGAAATTAAGGATGATGACAAACAGATGATTTATCCTTCACACCTGAAATATTCACAGAGTCGCAGAATGCCTTATCTTGCCATGCAGGACAGGTTGTCAAATTTTTTATCTGCTGGACAATCAGTCCTGATTACAAACGGCTACTCTTTTGTAGATCAGCACCTTAATGAGATCATTACTCAAAGGCTTTCTGCAAACCCAAGAAGCGTCTGCTTTGCTTTGTTATTTGACGACATCGAAAAATATCCGGAAGCATTAGAATGCGCACGAAAAACAACAAATTTACATTTATTGGCAAATGATGCAGCATTCTTCGCAGGTGAACAGAAAAGCTGGGAGGAAAATGGCGACAATTCTTACGATTACTTGACGGATAAAAAAGACGATAAGTCGCAATGTAAAATTGGTGATTTTGCTTCCTTTAGTAAATTTTTGTTAAAGCAAACCGGCAATAATAGAATGGAGGGACAAGATGAAAGTTGATCCTTCATTTATTGGCACAGTTCAGGATGTCACGGGAACTACGGTGACAGTCGCTTTGTCCAGCGAAACGATTACCGGCGTTAGTTTTATTGATGGTGAATGTTATCGTATTGGTCAAGTGGGCAGCTTTGTCCGAATCCCTGTTGGTTTTACGGATTTGTTTGGATTGGTTTCGCAGGTAGGCGCCGGTGCTGCTCCTGTAAATGAGGAAGAAAATTCGCCTTATGGAAACAGGTGGTTGCAGATTCAGCTTGTCGGGGAAAGAATGCGCGGTGGACAATTTGAGCGAGGGGTGTCTCAGCACCCGACAATTGAAGATAAGGTCCATATTGTTACAGAGAAGGATTTACACGCTATTTACGGACCTTCCGATCCAATAGATTTTGTATCTATTGGTCATCTTGCCAGCGCCGAAAGTATCCCAGCCTATGTCGATATCAATAAACTTGTAACCCGCCATTCGGCAATTGTAGGATCGACCGGATGTGGCAAATCAACGACTGTAGCGGGATTACTAAATTCAATTTCAGATCAATCGCAATTTCCTTCGTCTAGAATTCTCGTACTTGATATCCACGGTGAGTATGCCAAGGCGGTTGGCGACAAGGCAAATGTGTTTAAAATTGGTGCCGACACCACTAAAGGCGAGAAAGAACTTCAAATTCCTTTTTGGGCATTAAATTTTGAAGAAATGACAAAGTTTGCCTTTGGAAACATAGATAATTCGAAGTTTGCGACAATATCTGACTGGGTAATGAAACTTAAGCGAGAATCTCTTGAAAACCAGCCAATAAGAGGAATAGCACCGGATTCCATCACCGTTGATACCCCCACACCTTTTTGCCTGCATAAACTTTGGTTCGAGTTATACAAAAAAGATTTCATGACGATTGTCCCAAGACCTGGTGGGGCTTCCGATGAAGTTGATCCGGCTTACGCTAAAGATAATCAGGGCAATGATTTGATGGGTGATGCCATGGCGGTTGTACCTCCTGTTTACAGAACCGTGAAAACAACCGGCCCCGCCAATGAGAGAGTCAATTGGGGCAAGGAGCCTATTGGTATCAGACAACAACTGGCAACACTGGGAACCAAGCTGAAAGATCCCAGATATAACTTTATTTGTAATCCCGGAGACTGTAAGCCTGATATTGACGGCAGAATAAACAGTGATTTGGATTCGTTAATTCAGGGGTGGATTGGCAATACCAAACCAATAACAATACTCGACCTGTCCGGAATACCTTCCACTATTTTAAACGACATTATAGGGGCGGTTCTCCGGATTCTTTATGATGCTGTTTTTTGGGGCAGAAACCTTCCTGAAGGATCAAGAGAACGTCCGCTGCTTTTAATACTGGAAGAGGCGCATACATATCTTGGGAAAGATAACTCAGGGACAGCTTCATTAGCCGTCAAACGCATTGCAAAAGAAGGTCGCAAATATGGCGTAGGAATGTTGGTTGTCAGCCAAAGACCATCGGAAATTGATACAACCATTCTATCTCAATGTGGGACCACTATTGCTATGAGGCTTGCGAATAACTCTGATAGAGGGCATGTAACTGGGGCGGCTTCTGACAATCTTAAGGGTTTGTTCGAGATGCTTCCCATTCTTAGAACTGGTGAGGCCATTATTGTCGGTGAGGCAGTGAGCCTTCCCATAAGAACTCTAATTGATCCACCTCCTGCAGACAAAAAACCGGACAGCATTGATCCAAAAGTCGCTTCCCATGGCTCAGAAGAAGATGGGTTTGAAAGCCCAGGTGGTTGGAACCAGAGACATGAAAACGAAAACTACAAACCCATGATTCATCAGTGGCGGACACAATCCGTAAAATATGATCATGAATTTCATAAAACCACCAATGAACAAGGAGAAAACAATGAGTGAGTGGATATCAACACCGCAATCATCGAATGTGGCAGGCTTTTCCTATGATGAAGCTGAACAAGTGCTTACCGTCGAATTCAATAGTGGAAGTCGATATGACTATTATGATGTTCCAGAGAACGTTTTCGAAGGCATGAAATCTGCCGATTCCAAAGGGAGATATCTCAATACTGAAGTAAAGGGTCATTATCGATACGCGAGACAGTAGATTATGAGAATCCTCCACACATCAGACTGGCATTTAGGCCGCTCCCTTTACGGCCGGAAACGCTATGAGGAGTTTACGGATTTTCTGGACTGGCTGGCTCAGACCATTGAAAATGAAAAGGTTGATGCCCTGCTGGTTGCCGGTGATGTGTTCGATACCAGCACGCCCAGCAACCGGGCGCAGGAACTCTATTATCGATTCCTGTGCCGCGTTGCGGCATCCTGCTGCCGTCATGTTGTGGTCGTTGCCGGGAATCATGATTCACCGTCATTTCTGAATGCTCCGAAGGAACTGCTGCGTGCGCTCAATGTGTATGTGGTCGGCTCCATGACCGAAGCCTTGGAGGACGAGGAATTTGTTCTTTATGCAGATGATAAACCGGAGGCCATTGTCTGCGCTGTGCCTTATTTGCGGGACAAGGATATCCGCATGGTCGAACCGGGAGAAACCATCGACGATAAAAACGCCAAGCTCGTTGAAGGATTAAAAAACCATTACGCAGATGTCTGCGCCATTGCGGAACAGAAACGGGCCGAATTCAAACGTGCCGGGCATGAAGGCATTCCCATCGTTGCCATGGGACACCTCTTCACGGCAGGTGGTAAGACCGTTGACGGTGATGGTGTTCGGGAACTTTATGTTGGATCGCTGGCGCATGTCGGTGAGGAGGTGTTCCCTTCGTCAATCGATTATCTAGCCCTTGGCCATCTGCATGTTCCTCAGGCGGTCGGCAGTGCGGAGCACATCCGCTACTGTGGTTCGCCTATTCCGATGGGTTATGGCGAGGCGACTCAGGAAAAAAAGGTCGTGCTCATAGAGTTCAACAGCACCACGCCAGATATCCAAGAGCTTCCTGTACCCTGTTTTCAGGAGCTGGTCCGCATTGTCGGATGGCTGGATGATATCCACGCCAAGCTGGAAGAACTCAAAAAGGAAGATAGCGCTGCATGGCTTGAGATTGAATACACCGGCAGCGACATCATCAGCAACCTGCGCGAGATGCTCGATGAGGCCATGGCTGACTCTGCCATGGAAATCAGGCGGATTAAGAACCGGCGCGTCATGGACCGGGTGATCAGTACGGTCGCGGAAGATGAAACCCTCGATGATCTGGATGCCGGGGATGTATTTACCCGCTGTCTGGATGCCTTTGAGGTGCCCGATGAAGACCGGGATGAACTGACGGTCTCCTACAACGAAATAATCAAGTCTCTCCATGAAGAAGACGTCAACGCGGAATAGAGAGGCTGATTATGAAGATACTTGAACTGCGATTTAAGAACCTCAACTCCCTCTACGGTGAATGGGTCATAGACTTCACTGACCCTGAATATGTATCCAACGGCATCTTTGCTCTGACCGGTCCGACCGGTGCGGGCAAGTCGACAATTCTTGATGCGATCTGTCTCGCCCTCTATGGAGCTACGCCACGCCTTGGGAAGATCACCAAGAGTGGGAATGAGATAATGTCCCGCCAGACCGGTGAATGCTATGCCGAGGTGCTGTTTGAATCCCAGGCTGGCCGGTTCCGCTGCCACTGGGAACAACGCCGGGCAAGGAAAAAGACTGAAGGCAACCTGCAGGATCAGGAGCACCAGATTGCAGACGCTGATACCGGTAAACCAATCGAAACTAAGAAGAGTCTTGTCGGTGGAGTCATTGAAGAAAAAACCGGGATGGATTTTGACCGCTTCACCCGCTCCATTCTGCTGGCACAAGGCGGCTTCGATACCTTC
>CAZPDU010000259.1:0-6818 GCA_964585405.1 uncultured Thermodesulfobacteriaceae bacterium
ATGGCAAGGAGTGGCCCGCCTGGTTTGGAGGCAGTAACGATGCAGGCAGCTTCCGACAGAAGGGTCCGGCCATTCTTTACAATGACGACACACTCTTTCCCCTTCCCTTTGACGCTATTTTAAATAAGGATTCCAATAAAATCCGATCATTCTCGGTGACCGGAGTTCCTGAAGGAGAAAACAGTCTCCCGACGCCATATTATCTAAGGCTTCCTAATGGTTTGGAACGTCTTCCCAAGGTAAAGGGCCTTCACCTGATCTCGGGGACAAAACTCTCCGAGTATCTCGGTATGCCCTGGGGAGATGGAGAGACTCTCGATACCGGCAAAGAAAAAAATAAAAACATATATTCCGCCTCTGAAATATGGTCTTCGGAAAGGCGGATCAATGTGGAAATTGATTCTGCCACTAACGCCGGAGAGATTGGAAAGTTGTTTTCTCTTGGGCACATCAGGACATGTCCCGGCGTCAGCCTACGCTGCGACTGGAACATGAAACCGGCAAACGGCCAGGATGAGGCCATTGATCTCGTCAAGACCGGTAAAATAAAAATCATCAATTTGGGAGGCGAAAAACGGCCTGCCAAGGTCGATATCATTGGCTCTTCTAGCTCCAGATGGCCCAGTGGGCCCGCAAGAAGCGAGCTTGAGGCATGTACCAGGTACGAAAAGACCTGTTTCCGGATCTATTTTGCCACTCCTGCCTACTTTAAGGAAGGATGGGAGCCTGTTCAGGGCGACGGGCAGGTCCTGAAGACCGAAGAGATTGAGGTGCCTGTCAAGCTCCTTGCAGCCGCAGTGGGCAAACCCCTCTCTCTTGGTGGATACGACATAAAGGCCCAGAAGGAGCGTTCCATCAGCAAATTTGTCCCGGCAGGCTCAGTCTTCTACTTCCAGGGGGCAGCTGAACACCTCGATGACATTATCAAGCTGCATGCGTCTACAATAGGAGACAATGAGTTTCTCAGGAATCAGGGGTTCGGGCTTGCATTTGCAGGAGTATGCAATCTCGGCATTTTTTCTAGTTGAGAATCTGTCATAAAAAGCACTGTCATTCCATGATAGAGCCCATGCAAAGGAGTTTAAGTTATGTTTATTGACTCAGAACTTTTCATTTATCGGGCCATAAGCCCCCTGCACTGCGGAGCCGCCGAAGGAAGCGGCGGCATTGATCTTCCGGTAGCAAGGGAGAGGACAACAGGTCATCCCATCATTCCGGCATCATCCCTCAAGGGAGTGTGGCGGGACTACTGTAAGTCTCTTTGGCCTGAAAAGGAGGAAGTGGAAATCGCCTTTGGACCTGATTCTGAAGACGGGGAGGCAAACAAGAAGCGCTTTTACGCCGGCTGCCTGGGCTTTACGGATGCCCAAATACTCTTCCTTCCCGTCAGGGCGAGCAGCGGTACATTTGCCATGATCACCTGCCCTCTGCAGGTCAGGCGCTATATCGAACTCAAATGCCTTTCTGGCTTAGGAGACCCGAAAGATGCTTGTATAAAGATTCACAGTCCAGCGGAGAACACATTTTCTCCTCTTTCTAAAGACCATCCATTTTTCAGAAACGGCGCTCTCATCTTCCTTGAGGACGAGGAACTGGAAATAAATACCGTTGCATCTGACAGGTGGATTACCGGCCTTCCCTCCGGTTCTGATATTCCGAAAAGACTGCAAAAACGTACGGCTTTAGTCTCTGACGAGGTCTTCAGGTGGTTCTGCAGAAACGGCCTTGAGGTGGTTGCCCACAACATCCTGAAAGAAGGCAAGCAGTCCGACAATCTCTGGTACGAGGAAGTGGTGCCTTCTGACGGCATCTTCTTCTCCCTGATACTCACCAGCCCACCTCACCAGTCGGGAGAAGAAAAAATGAATGATAATGGTAAGTACCTCAAAAAGCTTGCTGACACAAGAGTCCCCTTCTTCCAAGTGGGGGGCCATGAAACCACTGGCAGGGGGTTGATGGAGGTGACGCCGCTTGAGAAGCCAACCGCTAAAATAGGCAGCGAGGAGGAAGATGCCGATGACAGGTAAAAACCTCGATATACTTCGGGCCGAAAGGGCCACACAGTTTATCGCGAAGATCAAGCCCGAGCAGGTAGCCGACAAGAAGGAACTCCAAAAGGTTGGGGAAATCCGCCAGGAGATCGAGGCTCTGCCCGCCAGACTCAGGATGAACGGCTTGCTCCAGACCCTGGTTTATCTACTCAACAAAGACAAGAAAGACAGGATTCGGGTAGGGAAGGAGATAATAGATCATCTCTCCGGCCGGTTGGGCTTTCCATTGCCGATAACTGAACATGGAAGCACTGCTGTAAGCATTTGTAGCAAACACCTTTCCCGTGCAACGGAAGAGGCGTCGGCCTATGTAACCTGGCTGAAGCTCATGGCAAAGGCAGAGCTGCCAAAACCCGACAAAGAAGGGACTGGCGATGTTACAAGTAAATGAAAACAGCTTTGGGAAGGTACACCCCGGGCTCCTGGTAGACAAGCTGGGCCTTCACGCCATAATCTGCGGTCGATCGAACGATCTCAGCATAATGAACCCGAACTCTCTTGACAAATGTGAGGGAGATAGAGCCTTTGTCTTTAAGACTGCATGCCGGGCCTATAATTTTGCAGATTGTTTCCAACCGTACCTGGACTATTACAAGGAGTGGGTTGCGCGGATGAAGCCATTTGTGAAAGAGGGACGGTGCAGGCTCCTCACAGCCAGGCTGAAGTCCAGGCTTGTCCTGGGCCTCAGTTGCGCGGCTGCCATGGAGACAGGAATATCCCTCCACTACACGTACGGTATCCCTGTCATTTCCGGGTCCTCGATAAAGGGGGCATGTAGGGCTGCAGGTAAAGCCGCTGGTTGCGATTTGTTTCCTGACATTTACGGCTCCCTTGAAAAGAAAAAAGAGTCCAGGTCCGGGAACAGCTTTCATGCCGGCAAGGTAACCTTTTTCGACGCACTGCCCTGCAACTGGAAGGGGCTTGAGCTGGACGTAATGACGCCCCATCACACGAAGTATTATGCAGGAGAAGAGGGATATGAAAATGCCCCCGACGTAGAGAATCCGGTTCCGGTGCTATTCCTCGCTGTGCCAGAGGAGACCCGCTTTCTCTTCACCTTTGTGTCCAACGATGTGGGACTACTGGACAAGGTAGAGAAACACTGGGAGGATGCCTGTAAAGAGGGATTTGGAGGCAAGACAAGTAGCGGATACGGATGGTTTAAGGCTTGTGAAGAAAAAGGAGAAAAAGCGCCTGACGAATTCAAGAAAGAACAAACCAACAGACCCGAACCAATCGGCTTGCCCTATGGGTTTTAGGAAAATCGACAGGATAATCGTACTTAGTGGATCATTATCGGCATTTACAGATTCATAGGGATTAAAAGGAACCTTGCCATGTCAGGATACAAAAAAATCAAGCATATTTTCCTTTTTGCCTTAAAAGAACACAAAACAATCATATTTATAAGTATCGGAGTATTTTCCATAGTTGCTGTTGGTTTATGGTCAGTACGGATTAGCTTTAACTTGCATGGTCTTGCAGTATGCGATTCAACTGTAGGATTTGGTACCTTTTTGGTAGCGATCGCTATCTGGTTTGGGGAATTAAAACAGGGATGGGAAAACAGTCTGCCTAAGAGGTTAACCGTGGAATTCCTTTATAAGGGTCGGCGCTTGATGCTTTGCGAGGAGGCATACCTGGCAGGCGAGAGCGACATAAGGGCTTGGGGACAGCAGGTGGGCGCACAAATGTCAGGAGTGCGGAATCTCAAATTTCTGCCCTTCATTGAGCAGGAACCCGGCATGATAAAAGAAACCAGGACCGGCGAGGCCTACAAGCTCTATGAAGTGAGGTTCACGCTGATAGAACTGCCGGAAAAGAGACCAGCAAACAATAATGATGAGGAAACGGAAAGGTCCGTTTTTACAGAAGATATGAATGAGTATTTGCACTGGAGCTTCGGGCAAGGAGATGACTTGATAGAGCAGTGGCGTAAGATTACGTGACAGAAAAAATGGTCCTTGACTTCGCCTCCCTCCTTTCCGGCTTTCAGTCCGTCAAAATCAACCACGGTTGTGCCGGAGTGGACGGCGTTACCATCGAAAGATTCGAGGCGGATCTTACAAACAACCTGCACGGCCTGGAGCAGGAAATAGCGTTAGGCACCTATTTTACCCTCCCGCTCCTCAAAATCTTGGTCGACAAAGGAAAAGGAGACGGTGAAGCCAGAGCACTTTGTATTCCCGTTGTCCGCGACCGTATAGTCCAGACCGCTGTATTGAAGTACATAGAACCTGTTCTTGAAAAGGAGTTTGAAGAGTGCAGCTTTGCCTACCGAAAGGGTCGCTCGGTTAAACATGCGGTTTATAAAATCAAGGAATACTACGAAAAGGGCTACCGTTGGGTAGCGGATGCGGATATCGACGCCTTTTTTGATAATGTAGAACACTCTATATTGCTGGAAAAATTCAGGCAATATATTCAAGAGCCGGACATACACCGGCTTGTTGAGCAATGGCTCAAAGTTGAGGTATGGGACGGGACCTCCTTGAACGAACTTGAAAAGGGAATCCCCCAGGGCTCTCCTATATCCCCGATCATGGCCAACCTATTTCTTGATGAACTTGATGAGGAAATGCTGAAAAAGGATTACAAGTTCGTGCGCTATACTGATGACTTCATTGTGCTTTGCAAGAAACCCCACGAGGCAGAGTCGGCCCTTGAATTCGCCAATGAAGTCCTTGACAAGCTACTCCTCAAACTTGATGAGGAAGAGGTCGTAACCTTTGATCAGGGATTCAAATATCTGGGAGTTTACTTTGTCAGAAGCCTCATCATGACTCCCTTTGATAGACCCAAGAGAGAACATAAAGTACTGAATTATCCCGGCCCTTTTGATATCCAGGCCTACCTTCTCAAGAAAAGGAAGGGCTGGTGAAAATGGCAAACATCTATCTCACCGAGCAGAACTCCATCCTCCGCAAAACCGGAGACAGACTGATCGTGGAAAAGGACGATGAGATCCTTCTCGATGTCCAGTGCCACAAAATAGATGCTGTTCTGATTTTCGGTAATGTGCAATTCACCACCCAGGCGGTCCACGAGCTTTTCGAGCACGGCATAGAAATGGCGCTCCTGACCAGGCGGGGAAGGCTTGTAGGCCAGATCACATCACCCGCCACAAAGAACATCGAATTGCGCCTCGCTCAGTTCCGGGGATTTGAAAGACCTGATTTCAGGCTCCAACTGGCCCGCAACATCATTTTCGGCAAAATCCAGAACTGCCTGGGCGTCATGAAGGCCTTTTCCTATAACCACCCGGAAATCGATCTAAAAGCCGACATCCAGAAGGTGCAAGTATTTTTACGAGCCGTCTTATATACAGAATCCATTGAACAGCTTTTAGGTATTGAAGGAAATGCGGCCCGGGCCTATTATCAGGGTCTGGGCAAAATGATCCTCGGTGATTTCGTCTTTAACGGCAGGAGAAAACGCCCGCCACCTGATCCTGTAAATGCTCTACTATCCTTTAGCTATACCATGATATTCAATGAAATTTCATCGTTACTTGATGGAATGGGCTTTGACCCCTATTTAGGCTATCTCCACAAACCTGACTACGGCAGGCCTTCTCTTGCCTGCGACCTTATTGAAGAATTCAGACCCATTGCCGGAGACAGATTGACCCTAAACCTGATCAATAATCGCATTCTCTCTGATGATCACTTTCATTCTCATTCCACTGGAGAAGGGGTGTATCTCACGAGAGAGGGAATGAAAAAGTTCTTCGGCGAATATGAGAGATTTCTGACCAGAGAATTCAGACATCCTGTCAGCGGGGAAACAGTGACTCTTCGCCGTTGCTTTCGTCTCCAGGCCGAGATGATGGCACGATGTGTAAGAGAGGGAAAAGAATACTTGCCATTTCTGCTTATAGCGTGAAATAATGTGTATGGGCTTCAGGGGTTCAGGGTTACTTTATGTTTTATTGATTGATTTACATATTTGAAATTCTTTTTGTCAGACAGGATTAACAGGATTTAAGGGATTTTGTCTGTTTTTCAGCTTCCAGAAGAAGCTGAAAAAACGTAACAAGAAGGGGATTGGGCCTTTTGCCTTTCTTCAGGAAAGGCAAAAATATCCTGATTATCCAGTAAATCCTGTCTTATGCACAAATATTTATGTCGTCATGTATAGTTCAAGGTTATGCAAGGCTTGCTCTGGACTTGGTGTAAGGCCGTTCAGAACTCATAACTCAACGGTTCTGAACCATAAATTTCTGAACCCATAAACGGCCACCATATGTTTTATATCATTTCGTATGACATTCCCGATGATCAAAGGCGAACAAAAATAGCAAAGACCTTGCTGGATTATGGAGACAGAGTGCAATACAGTGTTTTTGAGGCAAAGCTGGACAAAAAGCTTCTTGACAAACTGACACGAAAACTAGCAGAAATAATTAAGGAAAGCGAAGACAGCATCCGTATTTATCCCCTATGCGCTGCTTGTGAAACAGGTATCAGCGTACTGGGTCAGGGAAAGATTATGAAAGAAGAGGATGTTTACATTCTGTAACGAGATTTTTTACAAAATTCAATCAGTTGCTGGCTTTTTCGCACAGGCAAAAAATACTGTGATGTTACAGAAAAAGAAATAAAAGTGCGGAATATCAAGTAATTTTGACAATTTTAATATAAATTTGTGCGAATTAAGACCAAGCGTAAATGAAACATTATGAGGGTTATAAAAAATGCCTATGTAACAGCCTGAATTTTTGTTTGAAAAAATGGAACGAGTTCTAAGCGGAGACCTGATTAAGAA
>CAZPDU010000260.1:0-5922 GCA_964585405.1 uncultured Thermodesulfobacteriaceae bacterium
ACGCACTGATCCCGAAGTCTTTCAGGCCCTTAAGGCCGAAATAGGACGGCAGACAGAGCAGCTTGAGATGATAGCCTCGGAAAACTTCGTAAGCGAGGCGGTCATGCAGGCAGAGGGCAGTGTCTTCATGAACAAGTATGCCGAAGGCTATCCCGGAAGAAGATACTATGGCGGATGTGAGAATATGGATGTGGTGGAGAGGCTTGCCGTTAGTCGCCTGAACCAACTCTTTGGCTCAGAATACGCCAACGTACAGCCCCACTCAGGCACTCAGGCGAACATGGCGGTATATTTTGCTGTCCTGAACCAGGGTGACTCCATACTGTCCATGGATTTGGCACACGGAGGGCATCTCTCTCATGGTTTGCCGGTGAGTTTTTCAGGACGGTTTTTCAAGATAGCCCACTACGGAGTGAGCCGGGAAACTGAAATCATAGATTACGATCAGGTTGCAGAAATTGCCAGAAAACACAGACCAAGGCTCATTATTGCCGGAGCAAGCGCATATCCCCGTATACTGGATTTCGCGTCCTTTAAAAAAATAGCCGACGAAGTCGGGGCCTATCTCATGGTTGATATGGCCCATATAGCCGGGCTGGTGGCGGCAGGAGTCCATCCCTCCCCTGTGCCGTTTGCAGACTTTATTACTTCCACTACTCATAAGACTATGAGGGGTCCCAGGGGCGGGATCATATTGGCCATGGAAAAGTATTCTCGATCCTTGAACAGTCAGATATTCCCTGGTATTCAGGGAGGTCCGCTGATGCACGTAATCGCCGCGAAGGCCGTGGCATTTAAAGAGGCCCTGAGAGACGATTTTAAAATATACCAGCAGCAGATCGTTTCAAATGCAAAGACCCTTGCAAAGACCCTGCAGGACAGGGGATTCCGTCTGGTTTCAGGGGGCACTGACAATCACCTGTTGCTTGTGGATCTTTCTGATAAAGGCCTCACAGGCGCCAAGGCAGAGGGGGTACTGGAGCGGTCCGGTATTACGGTGAACAAAAATACTATTCCCTTTGATACCCGATCCCCCAGTGTTGCCAGCGGTATCAGAATCGGGACGCCTGCAGTGACTACAAGAGGTCTCAAAGAAAAAGAAATGGAAGAAGTCGGTACCTATATCTCAGAACTACTGAATAGGCCCGAGGATGATAAGTTGATCAAGGATATTAAAATTAAGATCCGCTCTCTCTGTGACAGGTTTCCACTGTATTCCGAACGTATTGCACGATATAATATCAGCTGATTCAGCCTTTGGCGGCTTAATGAATTAAAAATATGGAAAAGGATATCGCAAATAGCCGGCCGTCCTGGGATGCCTATTTCATGTCCATCGCCCGCCTGGTCTCCCAAAGGTCCACTTGTCTGCGTCGCAAGGTAGGGGCAATACTGGTAAAAGATCGCCGTATCCTGGCAACAGGTTATAATGGGGCCCCCAGTGGCTTGAGACACTGTCTTGAAATAGGTTGCATGAGGGAAAAGCTCAAGGTCCCTTCGGGTGAAAGACACGAACTGTGCAGAGGCCTACATGCCGAACAAAATGTAATTATTCAGGCTGCGTACCACGGGGTCTCCGTGGCCAACTCGATTTTATACTGTACCAATCTTCCCTGTGTTATATGCACAAAGATGCTTATAAATGCAGGCATTCGGACCATCTATTATGCCGAAGGCTATGCGGATCCCATGTCCCGTGATATGCTGGCAGAGGCCGGAATAGATCTTATAAAATTCAGGGAGAATAATCCCTCAAGCGGATAAAATTTGATGAAGTGTCCATTTTGCGGTTCTGCAGACAGTAAAGTTGTCGACTCCAGATCCAGCGGGGACAGTTCGGCCATCCGTCGACGCCGTGAATGCCTGTCTTGCCACGAACGCTTCACTACCTATGAAAGGATTGAAGAATTTCATCCCATGATAGTCAAAAAAGATGGAAGACGTGAATCCTTTGACCGGAATAAGATCGTTGAGGGGATAGTAAAGGCCTGTGAAAAGAGGCCGGTAAGTATGGACAAAGTAGAGGCCTTTGTCAGCGATATTGAGAAAGAAATCCAGGATAGAGGGGAAAGGGAGTTGGAAAGCAGATTCCTGGGGGAACGCGTCATGTCTCAATTGAGGTTATGGGACGATGTGGCTTACGTGCGCTTTGCCTCTGTATATAAGCAGTTTAAAGACCTCAATGAGTTTATGGATCAGCTCCAGGAGCTGCTTAGTGAAAGCTCCCGTAATCAGAGCACTTGAATGTGGTCCAAAGAAGACATCAAACTTATGCGCAGGGCCCTGAAATTAGGAAAGAAGGGCCTTGGATACACCACGCCGAACCCAGCCGTAGGGGCCATAGTTGCCCGGCGGGGTACGATCCTGGGAGAAGGCTGGCACCAGAAGGCGGGCACACCCCATGCTGAAATCCATGCCCTAAGGGCTGCTGGAGATAAGGCCAGGGGGGCTGATCTGTATGTAACTCTGGAACCTTGCAATCACACGGGTCGGACGCCGCCCTGCACACATGCCATACTGCAGGCGGGCATAAGAAGGGTGATCGTCGGGACGTCTGACCCAAACCCCAAGGTAGCTGGAGGTGGAATAGAATTTTTGCTGGAAAAGGGCATTGAGGTCGAGACGGGTTGCCTGAGAGATGAATGCCGTCTTTTGATTGCCCCATTTACTAAACACATATTGACCGGCATGCCATGGGTCCGGTCTAAGGTGGCATGCAGTCTGGACGGCAGGACTGCAACCCGGACAGGCCACTCCAAGTGGATTACCAATCAGAAGGCCCGCAGCTCCGGGCATCGCCTGAGGGAAATAAGCGACGCCATACTGGTCGGCAAAGGCACGATAGTGGCGGATGATCCGCAGCTTACCTGCAGGACCGGTGGGAAAGATCCTGTCAGAGTGGTGCTGGACAGTGGGCTGAACATTGATCCATCCAGTCGTATATGCCGTATGAAGTCCTCCGCGCCTACCGTGATAATCGGGGTAAAAGGCAGGGCCACGGATAAACACAGACAGGCCATGGAGGCATCAGGTACACAGGTCTGGTTTACGCGCCCTGACGGAAGAAACAGGGTAAGCATCATAGATGCACTGAGAATGCTGGGAGATTTTGGGGTGCAGTCGCTTCTGGTAGAAGGAGGGGCTACCGTAAACGGGGCATTTTGGGACCATGAGGTTGTTGATGAGGCCTTTTTTTATTATGCTCCCATGGTAATCGGCGGAAATGATGCCCGGCCAGCAATAGGTGGATCAGGGTCCGTGGAGATCAATACGGCAAAAAGGCTGTCAAAGGTAAAACTTCGAAAGCTGGGAGATAATTGGCTGGTCCGTGGTCTGGTCACAGACATTGATTCTTTTTGGAGTTGACCACGAATGTTTACCGGAATAATTAACGGCCTGGGGACTCTCAAGGACTTCAGGCAGGCAGGTCAGGGTCTGGTTTTTACTATTCATCCCGATTTTTCCATTAAGGATCCACAGGAGGGGGAAAGTATCGCTGTTAACGGGGCCTGCCTGACCGCAGTTGCTTTTACCCGTGAGGGATTCAGCGTGGAAGTCTCGCCTGAGACCCTATCAAAGACTACGCTGCCCTGGCTGAGGGTTGGAAGCCTTGTTAATCTTGAAAGGGCAATCAGACTCTCAGATCGCCTTGGCGGACACCTGGTAAGCGGACATGTGGATGGCGTGGGAGAAATAGTTAAAGAGGAGCATTTAAGCCGGTTCGCCATATTTACCATATCTGTCCCTGAAGGACTTGAACGGTATATTATCGAAAAAGGTTCAGTTGCAATTGACGGCATCAGTCTTACTGTAAACAATTATAGCAGAGGTGTCTTTTCCGTGGCCATTATCCCTCATACAGCAAAGCTCACCACTATGGGCTTCAGAAAGAAAGGGGACAAAATCAATATTGAGGTAGATCTCATTGGGAAGTATATTGAAAAATTACTACTGGCCGGGCACATTAAATCAGGTGAACAGACTAATATTGATACTGAGTTTCTGGCACGGCATGGATTTGTTTGATATCTGAATGGAAAGGCCATTCAGAACAATTTTTAATTCTGAATTTTGAATTTAAAAAAGAATATAATTATAATACGTTAATTGTCTCTGAACTAAATTGAAAAACTGAAATTCGGGGTTTAATTTCATTCACTTTTGATAAAGGCTTTTCAGCAAAACATAGTCTGGAGACACAACTTTTTAACGAGGTTTAATAAACAATGTCATTATCCAGCATAGAAGAGGCCATTGAGGATATTCAGGCCGGCAAGATGATTATCCTTGTCGACGATGAGGATCGGGAAAACGAGGGTGATCTGGCCATGGCCGCAGAAACAGTGACCCCCGAGGCCATAAATTTCATGGCCCGGTATGGTCGCGGCTTGATCTGTCTGGCCCTTACTGAAAATCAGGTAAACAAACTGAATCTCCCCATGATGACTGACCGGAATACATGCCGATACGGCACGGCCTTCACAGTATCCATAGAGGCCAAAAATGGAGTCACCACTGGTATCTCCGCCCATGACAGGGCCACCACTATCAGGACTGCCATAGCAGATGAATCCGGTCCGGAGGATATCGTCATGCCGGGTCATGTATTTCCGCTGAAGGCCAGAGAAGGAGGTGTCCTGGTCAGGGCGGGGCAGACCGAGGGTTCAGTGGACCTTGCAAGGCTGGCAGGTCTGAATCCCTCTGGGGTCATATGCGAAATCATGAAGGATGACGGGTCAATGGCCCGTATGCCTGATCTGGAAATTTTTGCCAGAAAACACGATCTCAAGATTGTCACCATTGCAGACCTCATAGCCTATCGTCTGCGCACTGAAAGCTTTGTGCGTCGAGAGGTCGAGACCAGGCTGCCTTCCAGGTTTGGTGGCGAATGGAAACTCATTGTCTACAGCAGTATAATCGATCCACATGAGCATCTTGCCCTGGTGCTGGGGGAGCGGGAAATCCGGGCAGATGAGGAAATTCTTGTGCGTGTGCACTCTGAATGTCTGACAGGCGATGTGCTTGGCTCTCTCAGATGTGACTGCGGTCCTCAGCTACAGAGGGCCATGAGCCAGATAGCCAAAGAAGGCAGGGGTGTCCTTGTCTATATGAGGCAGGAAGGAAGGGGTATAGGTCTGCTTAATAAACTTCGGGCCTATTGTCTCCAGGATCAGGGAAGAGATACTGTAGAAGCCAACTGTGAACTTGGCTTTAAACCGGATCTCAGGGACTATGGTGTCGGCGCCCAGATATTGAGGGACCTGGGAGTGAGAAAAATGAGACTCATGACCAACAATCCTAAAAAGATTGTCGGGCTCGAGGGCTATGGAATGGAAATGGTAGAGAGGGTCCCGATTGAAATCCCACCGCATGAAGAGAATTTTGGCTATTTATTGTGTAAGAAAGAGAAGATGGGACACCTGTTACACATATAGTAATCGAGGGAAAAGGGGATATCATGCCTAAGACATTTGAAGGTCACCTGCAGGCCCAGGGATTGCGTTTAGGTATTGTAATTGCGCGATTTAATGAATTCATTTCCAGTAAGCTCCTCGGGGGCGCATTAGATGCGCTTGTCAGGCATGGATGCACAGAAGGTGATATAGAGGTGGCCTGGGTGCCAGGGGCCTTTGAAATTCCCCTGGTAGCCAAACGCATGGCAAACAGCGGCCGTTATGACGCCGTAATATGTCTGGGCTGCGTAATCAGAGGGGCCACACCGCACTTCGACTATGTTGCTGCCGAGACATCCAAGGGGATCGCACAGGTTGCAATGCAGGCGGATTGCCCTGTTGCCTTTGGAGTACTCACCACTGACAGCATCGAGCAGGCCATTGAACGGGCAGGCACTAAGGCCGGGAACAAGGGCTGGGATGCCGCGCTCGCGGCCGTAGAAATGGCAAATCTCTTAAAAGGACTAAA
>CAZPDU010000261.1:0-4725 GCA_964585405.1 uncultured Thermodesulfobacteriaceae bacterium
AAGCTGTAGTAAAGATATACACAACATGTATTGAAGAGGATTATCGTGAACCTTGGAAGACTTTCATGCAGCTATCGATGAGCGGTTCTGGATGTATCCTCGCGGGGCATAGAATCCTCACAGCCGCACACGTGATAGCGAATCACATGTTTATTCAGGTCAGAAAGTCAGGTGACACAAAGAAATATACAGCGGAAGTGGAAGTGGCGGCCCACGACTGTGACCTTGCTCTTTTTAGGGTCAACGACGATTCGTTTTTCTGTGACACTCAGCCTGTTGACATCGGAGAGCTGGTAGAGCCTGGCGATGAAGTCACCGCCTATGGCTTCCCTGCCGGAGGCGATAGATTATGCACCACAAAAGGTAAATGAAGGGTGCCAGATCTTGTTTCGTGCAGAAAAAGTGCCACATCTTACATATTGAATGCTGTCCGAAGAAAAGCCGGTTTTGGACAGAAGTGTTCCGCATTATTATTAAACAATGAGGTGTAGATTATGCCGGATGTATCAAGAAGAGATTTTTTAAGGTATGCGGTTTATTGCTCAGCGCTCGCCGGAGGTGGCTTGCTTTCTTCAGGTGTATCAATTGGGAAAGAGCTACCAACTACCGCTTCAGCATCAGGTAAGGCTAACCTCTTCGCTGTTTGTATCAGTGACCTACATATTGGTGAGCGATACGGGGGTGTTACCGGAGCTCCTGGAAAGCCGACCGAATATTTTCGGATGAGTTGTTCCGATGAAAAAAAACCATATGTCAGGCTCGAATTTATCGAATTCCTGAAAAACTGCAAAATTATGAAGCAAAAATACGGAAAAATTGAATACCTAATAATTCTAGGTGACATGTGGGACCTGGCGATGAACAATCAAGAAGACTCGTTTGGCCTATCCACTGTACTCTTTCGGAACCTAAATAACCTGGATAAAAATATTATGCTGGGAGAGCTGTTTGAGAAAATCATATATGTTCCAGGGAATCACGATCATCATTTTTGGACAATGATACAGGAAAAATATTGGGTCACGGAGCGGCTTGAAAAAGGCCTTGTTCCCTTGGAAATGCCAAGAATTGTTTCTCTTACGGTTGATATAAATACAGGTAACGTATTGCATGACATCACATTGCCTGAGGATCAGGAAATTCCTTTTCATAATCTGGCATCGTCACTGCTTGGTCTTAATATCAGCACTCCTTTATACATAGCCTATCCGCATATTTTTCTCAAAAAACAAAAAGGCGAATACATCCTCTTGACACATGGCCATCTGTTTGAGCCGAATTGGAATATGATAACCATGATGTTCGGCGGCCAAATGACTGAAAATAATATTCCAATGACAATACGGAATATTGAAATGTTCAACGCAATTACTACTGAATTACATAGTTATTCTCTCGGACAAACGCCTCCGTATGAATTCTGGGAAAAAATATATGATTTACATTTTAACAACCAGGCGCCGTCAAAGTGGGAGAAGGGTATTATGGAAATCTTAAAGGCGCATTTTTATTTAAGGCCGGGTGTAAAATTAGATCAGGATCCAAAAACACAATCAACAAAGTTCCACGATATAGAAGCGCTGCAGGCTGAGCGGAAACTGGTGGAACATTATTTGATGCAGGCTAAAAAAGAATATTTGGATAGAGAAGATGAGATAACCTCTCTTATTTACGGACACACTCACATTCCTTCTTTTGGTGAAATATTTGTACGGTATGACGAAGAGAAAAAGAGACCGCTGAACATTTATAATACAGGAGGATGGGTCAATATTGATCCGGCCACATTTCATATGCCGGTACCAATGTTGATTTATGAAGATGGTACAGTCGGGGCACTTCGTTTAACGTAAAACATGTTCGATGCGGTAGAAGAAAAGGTTGACTAATAAAATCAAGGTCATCAAACGTAAGGTCTATCGCTTTCATAATTTGCGATACTTTACACTTAAAATTTACCAGGCTTTCTACAACTAAATTGGAGAAGAACCAGATTTTTTTACCTATCATCCCATAAAAACCAAAAACAAGGAGGAAAAAATGAAGGCAATGGCGACTGTTGTGATGATAGTGTGTATCATCCTGTTGGGGGCCTGCTGTTCCTTAACCCCCAAGCCAGAGACAACCGTTGATATAGAGACACCCACTAATCCAGAGATAACTGTTAAACCAGACGCGATCCTGGAAACAGCTAACGGCTTTGAACCAGCAGTGGTCTCCGCCAACCCCAAGCTCGTCGAACTTTCCAAAGATTTTAAGCAGAATGTTTATAAGGTAACAGAGGGAGTTTATGTTGCTGTAGGATATGCTCGAGCTAATCCGGTATTAATAGAAGGAAGTGACGGGCTGATCGTTATTGATCCGGCGGAAAGTGAAAATGCCGCAAAAATAGTCAAGTCAGCGTATAACGAGCATCTGGATAACATTTTTTCCAAAAAGCCTGTAAAGGCTATCATCTATACTCACTATCATGACTGTCATATTCACGGTTCCACGGTCGTTGCTGGCAATGCCTCGCCAGAGGTCATCGCTCACGAGAGTTTTACCAAAAACCTCTTCAGCCCCACCGCCGTATATAGCATGTGTTTCCCCACCAAGGCCCATCGGGCAATTAAGTACCTGGGGCTGGGATTCCAGCAAGACCCCGGCTATTTTGTCAACTGTGGTCTCGGCCCTTACTCGGTTCCAGGCCCTTCGGGTTATCTGCCACCTACCATGACCGTACCGAATAAACTGGAGACAACCATCGCCGGGGTAGACCTGGTCATGATGCATGCCCCTGGTGAAACCTCCGACCTAATTTTCGTCTGGCTGCCGGGGAAAAAGGTGCTGGTGCAAATAGGCAATTTTTATAAGTCTTTCCCTGCCATCGCAACAATGCGTGGCGCTTCCTTCCGAAATCCACTGGAATACATAGAGAGCATCGATAAGATGAGAAACCTGAATGCAGAACACCTGGTACTGATCCATGGGGGCAAGCCGCTAGATGGCGCGGAGAATATCAGCCGCGCACTCACCAATTATCGAGACGGCATTCAATTTGTTCATGACCAAACCATACAAAACATGAACAAGGGATTGACCCCACAAGAAATTATTGAAATTGTGAAGCTGCCACCTCACCTTGCCAATGATCCTTATCTACAGGAGTATTTTGGTCAAATAGATCGAGATATTTTCCAGATTTTCTCACAATACATGGGCTGGTACACGGGCAAATGTAGAGATCTATTCCCCATATCTCTTGAGGAAGAAGCCCGGGAAATGGCGGGGCTGGCGGGTGGAATAGACCAGCTTGCAGCCAAGGCCCAGGAAGCCCTGGATAAAGGTAAACTGGAATGGGCACTGATATTTGCTGATGATGTGCTCCTGCTCGATCCCGACCATGAGGCAGCTCGTGCCGTAAAAAACTCAGCATTGATTTCGCTGGCAGAAGAAACGCACAACTCTCAAACGCGCAACTTCCTTTTGTCCGAATACCTTACAGAGACAGGGCAGATAGACCTGCCCATGACTGATTTCAGCAAAATCGATGACAGAATCGTTGTCGCCATGCCCATGGATACCATATTCAGAATCATGGCCGTCAATTTGAACGCCTCCCAATCCCTGGATGAGGAAATCATCATCGGCCTCAATCTGAGCGACCTGGCGAACTCCATTGAGAGTGTCGGCTATACCCTTCACCTTCGCCGGGGCATCCTGGAGGTTAAGACAAAGCTCCCTGATGATCCGGAATTCACCATCGAAGCCGAATCCCTGGCATGGAAAAATGTGGTCCTCGGCAAACTCGATCCCCAAGAGGCTGTCTCAGATGGGTATATCATGGTAACTGGTGCCGATCCGGCGGAGCTATATACTTTCATCGAATACTTCAATTGAATAAGAGAAAATAACCAATTGCAGTAATGGGCCAGTGGGAAAGTTTAAGGTCCTTAATTTAAGGGCCCCGGTTATGAAGCCCTTTTCACCCCATGTCTTCGTGGGAAGGGAATAATGGCTTGACCAGAGCAAGCCATTTCACATAATACAAATCACAAAAAGCCATCAATCCATCCTTGAAGATGGAATAGGAGCTCCCATGCCCGTTCCTTGCTCGGATTCCTGCGCCGAGTTCATGCCTATGGTGATCAACGATTATACAGGTGTTGAGAACCCCTCTATTTATGGAGACAAGGGCAGCCTTGAGTTAAATTATCGAACCACCAGCGGGAAAGGTAAATTTGAGGAATTTGCCATTGCCCGCATATTATGGGATCTTTACGATAAGAATAACGACCGGGGTGATACCGTCCCGATCTACCGGGTTTATGGTCCATTCTGAGCGTCAAGCGGAAGGATTTTTACGGATACTCTAAGGCATTTGTTGATGCTTTCCCGGAAAAGAAGGCTCAGATCGATGCAGTTTTTATCGAGCACGGATTTTTTGCCGACGGGAACAAGGGGAATGGTAAGCGAGATTACGTGGAGCCTTTCAAGGATGCGAACGGAAACGGCAGATACGACGAGGATGAAGTCCAAAGTCATGTACCAATCCAAGGACGGGAAAAAGGAAAATGTCCTTTACGTCCTGGAATGGCTGGCAGCCATGTGCATGTTATGTATTCCTTCCCTCCGGAAACAATCAGATCTGTGATCGCTTTCAGACACCACAGAATATCAGGCACCTCAAAAACCTTTGATATGTCTGCCGAACAACGAGAGATACTGATACCTTGGAGAGGA
>CAZPDU010000262.1:0-2036 GCA_964585405.1 uncultured Thermodesulfobacteriaceae bacterium
AGGGTCGGACTTTTTCAGCGGAATCGAATTTTGAGGGCTGACCCCACGTTTTTGCCCCACGTTTTTGGCGAGAACCCGAAACCGGCCGCGCCGGCAACGCCATCGACTTCTTCGTCGCCGTGCTCGGCATGACGTTCAACCAGGCCATGGAGGCCATCGCGCAGTGAGAGACGCCGTTCAACCGGCCGCTCCGGTCGCAGACCTGCGCCCGGAGCGCGGCTATTCGGCAAAAACACATGACTCTCATCTCGATCCCGGACGCAATCGGCAGGCAGCCGGCCGCTACGGTCGTAGCGCTACGACCACAGCGCGGCAATTAGGCCACTTTTTACGATGGGAACGCGGCAAGGAGGGGTAAAACGCTACGAGGAGAATTCGGCAAAAAATACGATCAGAATTCGGCTCGTAACAACACCGCCTTTAATGGATGACCCCCACGTTTTCCCCGCCTTTAATGGCTGACCCCACGTTTCCCCTGTTGCAAATGAGTCCGCTGTCTTTCATTTCAATTGATCGTTGTTTGCCTAAAACTAAATGAAAAATCATAATCTTATCCTTATTCAAGAATCTCACCCCGATATAAGGATAAAGCCTATCGCCGGGGAAAATAACCTTTTTAAGAATACCTTCTTTCGACAAATCATTGAGTTTTCGCAAATCATTGCTTGGATAAATTCTAAACAATATCCTCGATGAGGACTGGTATTCAGGAACAATGTCATAACGCATTGTGTCCGCTATCTCTATTTTGGGGTATTCCATACAAATGCTTTGCGAACCTATTTCCATCCTGAAGTTTCTATAGTTTCCGGCTCGCACCTCTTCTTCCCACATATGCCAAGGTGTGCCATGCTCAATGTACCATTCTCTTGTAGCCTCGTTGTCTACTTTCCACACACCTATTGCTTCGTCAACATTAATAACAGAAGGATTACTTATGCATCCGCTTGACAACGCAAAGTGAGACACAAGCATTGCAACAGCAACTCCTCGCATGAAAATATTCCCGAATGAATAATCACTGTACATACATATTCCATTTCTCCATATCATACAAATATCTTTGAATATCTTCATCGATCCAACCCGCATCTTTGAGAGCGTCTTTTACAAGAAATTCATCACGTTGCAGCATATCAAGATGCACTTGCATTACATTTTCTTGAAACCACATTTTCCTTGTTTTGTGAAGTTGATTGCTTCTTTGATAAGGCTTCACCAATCTATATTTGGTTTCACCATCTGGGCACGTGGTTCGGAATAGAAAATCCGTCGATACATGAGTGTTTGGTTTGTCATGTTTGCCAAGAGCATGGACGGCGGTTCTAACGCCTTTCTTGAACGCTTTTTTTGCGATCCAATTCCCTAAACGGCCTGCACCCGGAATCTTTACATCTACCGCTGCAAACCCAACGTCTATCATTATATTGTGAATCAATTCGTCAAAATCATCACTTCCTACAAACAACGTCTGGCTGAAGCTGGCGGTGTTCAGTAAAATGGCGGGTTCCTCTCGTACAGCCTTCCAAGTCAAAGCTGAAGCTGAACGCAGGCCTGCCGATATCCCTAACCAAAAATCCCAAAATTCATTATCAATTTCAACTTTTGATATTATCCCCGTTGTATTGTCATATGATACAGTAATAAGCATATGGTACTGGCCCCATAATAATATTCCAAGATCGCGTTGATATAAAAAGGGTGATCTCCAAAAAACGCTTTCTTTGACTTCTTCCAATCCCAACATATCCATTCTAAACAGAGAGCCGTTTCTGATAAACCCATAAACGTTCAAACCGCCCCGTTCCCCGATCGGATCCCTAGAAAGCCAGCGTCCGAGTTCCGGAAAGTAGTATCTGTAGCCGTAGTAGTACATGCCGGTTTCGGCGTCGTGGTATTTGGTGCTGAAGCGGAAGCGGAATTGACTTGCTGCGCTGCCGCTCCGCTGCGTCTCGTTGCCGAAGGGGTCGTATTCGTAGTGGGCGACGATGTTGGTGCCGGTTTGGTCGATGTACTGGACGATGTTGCCGTTGGCG